>CAZOYZ010000122.1:0-11972 GCA_964584045.1 uncultured Prolixibacteraceae bacterium
TTTTCGATGCAGAACACGCGGCCTCCGGCCGACACGAATTCATGGAGTTTGGCCAGTGTTTCCGGACTGGTGCCGGTTACTTCACACAAAAACAGCACCCCATACTTCTTAGGCCCGTAACACAGTTTCCCTTCTTTCACCGTGGCATCTTTCAGGATGATCTCCGTGACATAGTCGGCGGCGCCCCCCGTTTTATTGATCGACTCCCAGATGATCGATGTATAGGGTATATTCAGCTTTTCCGGGAACGGATCGGTCTGCACGCCCATTTCGCCCCACATGTCGTAATTGGCCGGGAGAATGGCCATGTCGGTATACATGTCGGCATGCTGGAGCAGCGATGAAATGCGCGCCTTGTACTGGTTCAGGTATTTAAAATACGGCCACCAGTTGTTTTTTTCGTTGTAATAGGAGCCGTACTGAACCCAGCCGGGGAAGGGCGCTTCAGCCGGAGAATAATTAAATCCGTGCCAGACGGAATGGGTGATGCCCGACATCAGGCTCTGGTCGGAACCGATCTTCAGCAGCTCCAGGGTGGTATTGAACACCAGGTAGGTGTTGGTCATCTCCTCACAGCTCACGATCCGTTTCCCGGTGAGGTGAGCTGCCGACGATACATATTTGTTGATCATGGTGTAGCCTCTTCCGCGGCGATAGTCTTCGTCCGACATCTCTTCGCCAAGCCGGTGCTTCAGCCAGTTGGTAGTCCATGATTCGCCTTCGGGCAGGTCGTATCCCAGGCTGGTTTCGAGCGGGAAGAAGCCCCGTCCGTAGGCCTGTGCACGCGACTTTACCTGCTGATCCCGGCACCATTGCAGGTAAGTTTGGGTGAAACGTTCATACAACAGCTCGGCCTTGGTCAACTCAAAGTCAAACCGGACACGCTTGATGATTTCGGCAAATTCGGGCGTTTTGGTCACCCCGTAATTTTCGTCGACCACCGACCCCAGACGTCCTACCTTAAACATGGTGAATGGCAGATACGGCATGACGTCGTATCCCCTGCGTTTCTTAAATTCATCTGCCAGATCATCGTTCCAGTTACATCCCTCGAGTTCCATCGAGTCGGTGAAAAACGCCCGGAGATGATCAGCGAGCGGACCTGTTTTCTGCTGAATGGTGCCCGACATATGATCCAGGTATTTGCGGACTGCCTTTTTATCCATATGGTTGAGGATCGGACCGGCTGCGCCCGGCGCCCCATTGATCACGCTGGCAAACGAATCGATCCGGACCAGGGCATACAGTACATGCTTCCCTTCCGGCACTTTCACCCGAATAATTTCCTTGTCCCGCTGATCAGAAAGATCGGTGACCTGATCCAGGCTGCTCATCGGATCGGGAACCAGCTTCAGGGAAATGATCTCATAGGTGCGTCCCGGGTAAGTGACCGACACGCCCGGATTTACAGCATTGGAGATATGGTATTGCGAAATCTCGTAATCCATCGGCCCCTCGATCTTTTCGGCATCGATGATCAGTACCTTGGCACGCTCATCTCGTCCGAGCGTCTCGGCACCGAAAGGCCAGCCCGATCCGACAATCAGGTCGCAGGTCATGCCCAGCTTTTTTGCTTCGCTGAAAGTGATCTGTAACATGCTGATCCATTCGTCACTCAGCCATTGCAGCGATTTTTTTCCCAGGTCATCGCCGCTCGAAGGAAATTCGATCGGATTGATCTCCACCCCGCCAATGCCGGCCTCTTTCAACAACCGCAGTTCCCTGATCAGCTCATCAGCTTCCACCTTATCACCATTCCACCACCACCGCACAAACGGATGGTAAACGGGATCAGGATTCCGGAACACCCGGTAGCGGTCGGTATCGACACTTAACCCGCCCGGCCTCAACGCCGTTTTTCCCGGCACAGGGACTGTTCCTGCGACAAAGCATCCGGCCGAAAGCACGGTGCTCTGAAGGATAAAATTTCGTCGGTTCATCATCGTTAGTATCAAGTATCAGTTATTTACCTTCCTCCCCCATGAGGAAGCATCATGATGATTCCGGGAGAGTTGTGTGAAGGGAATAAAAAGGGCGGGGTACCATGCTCCGCCCTTTCTTTCACTCTTATCCGGTCATCCGGAAGGGATTATTTGCGTGTATCACCACTCCGGTTTCCGGATTTTTCTTCATCCATTTAGTTTTGTTCACACAACGGATTAAAGTTAATCTCTTCCAGCGGAATGGCAAGCGTCATGTCGGCCACGCTGTAAGTGCCTTTATCCACATGATTGGTCGAAGAGGTCCGGTCGACCGGAATATTCCAGCGCCTGTTATTATAGAATTCACGACCATTTTCTCCCCATAGCTCGATACGGGTCTGCAGTTGCACCATTTGCAGGGCAGTGAGTCCGCTCATGCCTGCATAGTTATCGCAGGTCAGCGCGGTCGCGCCAGTCCTTGTACGGGCAGCGAGCAATCTGTTCAATGTAGTTTTTGCTCCCGAAGGATCATTATTCTGCGCCTGGGCTTCCGCCTTCATCAATAATACTTCGGAGGAACGCATATAGTAGCAGGTAACCGTTCCTACTTTCTTTTTATCGTTGGTCCCGATCCCGTGGGTTGCTGCAAATTTCAGGTTGGTATAGGCCGGGATATACCTCACGGTCCCGTTGGTCGGATACGCATAATCACCGAAAGCGGTTGCCATAAAACAATCTTTACGGAAGTCGCGGGCGTCAATTTTCTCGAACAGCCGATTGTCGATCCTGGCAAATCCTTCGCCCAGGCCGCCACTGCCTTCACCAAACGGGTTCATCCACCCATTGTGGGCCGTCAGCGCCTCGCCAACCGGCCAGCCCAGGATCACTTCGGGATTGACATCATTATACAGGAACGCGTTGGTTTCCGGACGGAGGTCACTGACGCCGCCGTACACGTTCTGAGGGATGAAATCCGGGTAATTGGCAAGGATCTCATCGCATGCAGCGATGGCTGTGGTCCAGTCGCCGGTGATCAGCGAGACCCTGGCCAGGATAAATTTGGCCACGGCCATGTCAATGTCGGTCAGTGTGGTTTTGGTATATCCTTTCTCCGCGGCCTGAAACAGGGTGATGGCATCGTTCAGATCCTTTTTGATGAAATTGTACGTTTCGACTGCAGAAGAACGGGGTTTCAGTTCCTGGATCGGCGAATAACTGTCATAAAGCATGATGCCCAGTTTATCCTTACCACCCAGCAAGTAAGAATCCTGGTAGTTTTCCATCAGATAGGCATAGGCATAAGCGCGCACGATCAGTCCCCTTGCTTTATATTCTTTCAGTTTTGCCGTATTGCCCACCACGTCATCGCTCAGGAAATTGAGCATTTTATTGACATTCGTAATAATGCCCCATGTCTGATGCCAGTAAAACCGGTTTTTATCGACAGCCTCCGAAATGAAGTCGCGCAGCAGATACTCATCTGCGCCAAAACCACTCAGCGTTCTGTCTCCGAAAATGATGTCATTCCCTTCGAAGTTACGCATGCATTCGAGTCCCTGGCAGGTATAATAACGTCCGTCAGCTGTTCCTGCTCCGGTCATATTACTGGTATTGAATTGCTTTGGCATGGTATTGGCCATTCCCGAGAACACCACTTCAATTTTAGCCTCATCTCCCGATGCCAGTATCGCAAGGATCTGTTCGTCCGTAATGCTGTTTGCAGGTTCCAGGTCGAGTTGATCTCCGCAGGACATCAGGATCATTCCCGCAAAAAATACAAATCCGATGATATAGTTTCTCATATTGACTGATTTTTAAATGTTATAAATCCAGGTTCACCCCAAAAGAAATGGTACGCATGGGAGGATAGGAATAAGCGCCTACCTCAAAGCCTCCGATCAGCGACATGCGCGGGTCGATCCCCGAATGTTCGGTCAGCATATACAGGTTATCGGCCGAGACATAAAGCCTCAGGCTGTTCACGCCATATCTTTGCAGTTTATCTTTCGGAACGGTGTATCCCAGTGTAATATTTTTGAAATTGAGGTAAGATGCGCTGAACAAGGCCAGATCGGTGTACATCCAGCTTCCGAAGGTTGCCCCGTCGCCGTACGAATTGCCATACATGGCCATCGGGAATTTGGCACCGGTATTTTCGGGCGTCCAGGTATTCCTGATCAGTTCGGCCGACAGAGTCCTTCCTACGCTTTCGCTCCGGTACATGCCATTCCCATACTCTGTACTGTAGAATTTACCTCCCAACTGGTAAGCGAACATGACGGTCAGGTCGAAGTTTTTGTAGCGGACATTGCTGCTGAAGCCCCCGATCCAGTCTGGAATCGCGCTTCCCATTTCATACCGTGAAGCCTTGGTATAGTTGGTGGTTTTCGCATTTCCGCCAACTTCCGTTTCCTTGAATAATCCGGCGGAATGATCCGCATCGGTCACTTTGTGATAGAAAAGCGGGAGCCCTGTACTTTGATCCACGCCGGCATAGCGGTAAAGGTAAAGGTTATAATAGGGTTTTCCCTCATTACGCAGGTAAACTCCGTTGGACGAAGTACCGGCGCCGGAGATATTCCAGGCATCCGCATCGGCCGTGTAACCGCCTAAGGATTCCGAAATCACCTCTTGCGGTATTTTGGTCAGCACCATATCATAGCTGGTACCGTTCAAGGAGATCCCCCAGTACAGATCTTTCTGTTTGATCAGGTCGATGTTCAGTTCCACTTCAAATCCCCGGTTCCGCAGTTCGGCCTCATTGGTCAGAATGGTCGCCTGACCCAAAGAATAAGCGATCGGCTTGTTGAAAAAAGCATCAAAGGTCAGCTTATTGTAGAAATCCAGTGCACCATGCACCCTCTCGAAAAGGCCAAAATCAAGACCGAAATCGAAGGTTTTGGTTTTCTCCCAGGTCAGGTTCTCCACCGAATACACTCCCTTGGTCAGCGTGTAACTGGCAGGTATACCGGTGCCGTTTGTGACCGAGGTATAGGTGGCTCCGTACGACCAGGTTTGGTAACTGGCATAGTTGCCGATCCCGCTCTGGTTCCCGATGACGCCATAACTGGCCCTGGCTTTCAGATTATCCAGCCAGTTTTTGGTACCCGACATGAATTCCTCTTCCGAGACTCTCCATCCCCCGCCGACCGACCAGAAATTTCCCCAACGGTCTTTGTTGTATTTGAATTTGGAAGAACCGTCACGACGAAGGGAAGCTTCGGCATAATATTTATCATTATACGTGTAACCCAAACGCCCCAGATAGCTTTCCATCGCATTTTCATATTCGTTCCCCCCGGGGCTGGAAAAAGTACCTCCGGTATAACGTCCCACAAAATTAACAAACGTCACATAGTCGGGAACCAGTTCGTACGCTGAGTTATAATTCAGATTCTCATATTGATACTTGTTAAATTCATGCCCTAACAGCGCCTGCAGGTGGTGTTTGTCAATTCTTTTGTTATAATTTAACAGTTGCTGGGTGTTGAGGATCGTCACATTCTGGTATACTTTCCCGAACGCGCCGGTACCGGCAGACTGGCCGGTTTCGCTTTGCCAGTAACGTGTACGGGTTTCATGATATTTCTCAAAACCTAAATTGGTCGTAAAGACTAAATCTTTTGTCAACTGAATGTCTGCATATGAGCGGGTAATGATATCGCTCGATTTCCGGATATCCTGATCGGTATCCAGCATGGTGATAGGGTCGGTCGAAGACAGGGAGGTCGACGTCTTTCCCAGCGGAGAATAGGTATCACCTGCCAGAACATGCACTTTCCGCTTCCCGTTTTCATACAGGTAATTTCCGTCCTGATCATGCGCATACAACTGTACCAGTTGATTCTGACCGTTAATATACCGGAAGATGTTGGCCTGGGCAGACCCGGGATTCCGTCCGTAGCGTGTGGCAGGCGATTGTGTTTCGCGCCATGAATAGGAGATATTGGTTCCCACCTTTAACCAGTCGTACAATTGGGCATTGATATTCGCCCTGCCGTTGTAGCGGACAAAATCAGAACCGCGGATATAGGAAGGATCTTCCAGATATCCCAGCGACAGGAAATAATCCGTTTTTTCATTACCACCGGTTGCCGAAAGGTTATACTCCTGGCGAAAATTATTCTCAAGCAGGTACTTGTCATAGTTATCATCATACAACAACCGGGCATTTGGATTGAGTTTACCGTCGGGATTGACCAGGTAAGCTCCGGTCATGGTTGCGCTGGACGTGACGCTGGTGCCGTCGGGTGTATAAACGGCGCCCGGGACATCATAAAGCATCCAGTTACCCAGGTCATTTCTCTCAAACTTGTTTGTTTTCCCAACGTAATTGAACAGGTGCTGACTTGCAAATTCTGCAGCGGCGTCGTGCGACATGTTCGGATTCTGAACGTTGGTCGTGTAGTTCTTGGCCACACCCGTACTTGGATCGCCGTATCGCACAGAGTTATAGATCAACAGCCAGGCGTGTTCATAAATGTCTTTCGGATCAGACATCTTATCGAACTGATATGGTCCCACCTGATTGACACCCCACCGGCCTTCAAAGGAAATTCTGGTATCCTGCTTACCCCCGCGTTTGGTCGTGATCAAAACAACGCCGTTCGCACCGCGCGATCCGTACAAGGCTGTTGAAGAGGCATCCTTCAGGATGGTTATGCCGGCGATATCCTTGGGATTGATGGTCGACAACGGGTTGTCGTGCTGGGACGGAACGCCGTCGATGACGATCAGGGCATTGGAATAACTTTGTGTGGACGATCCCATTCCACGCAGTCGGATACCCATATCCAAACCAGGTTGCCCGTCGACAGCCGACACCTGGATCCCCGGAACCGCTCCTTCCAACGCACGTGTTACCGTTGAATTCGACTGCAATGCGATAGTCTGGGCATCGACCGTACTGATCGAACCGGTCAGATCTTTCTTTCTCGAGGTACCATAAGCGACAGCCACAACTTCTTCGATCCCCACGGTCTCTTCTTCCATTTTTACATTGATCGAGCTTCGTCCCGCAACGGGCACTTCTGTCGTCTTCATTCCGATAAATGAAAATATCAGGGTCTGACTTCCGGCGGGTAAGGCAAGTATATATCTCCCGTCGGCATCTGATACGGTTCCTGCCGTTGTTCCTTTTATTACTACTGTAACTCCCGGCAAAGGTTGTCCATCAGGTGCGGTGACAATTCCGCTTACTCTTTGTTGCTGCACGGAACCGGAACTGACCACCTGATCATCGGACGACAACACAATTTGCCGTCCTTCGATAGTATAAGTGACACCTGTTCCTCTAAAGACCGCGTCCAGAACATCGCTGATCTTTGCTTTTTCCATATCAATACTGACCTTCCGGTTCGTATCGATCACTTTGCTGCTGTACAGGAAATAGTACTCGGTCTGCTCTTCCACGGTCAGCAGTACATTTTTCACAGAACTGTTCGTCATTTTCAGCGATAACGTAGCAGTCTGGGAGTACGATAATCCGGCAAAAGACTGGATGATCGCGAGCAGAAGAATGATACAGGTTAGCTTCATACGCAGAAAAGTTTTTTTTATCCCCGGCGACAATTTCCGGGGAATGTTGAAATTCCACTTTTTTTTCATAGATTTACGCTGTTTACGTTGTTAAACTATTTATTCATACCGGCAGCGAATGGTCGAGATTCCTGCCGGTTTACTTTTTCAGTTTCCGTCCGTTTTTACCTGTATTGGCGTTTTTTCAGGTAAAAAATCCGGGTGGATATGTTCCCTGTCTGCTGCACGGTTTCCGAATAGTCAACAGGCAGGGCCATTGAGATCAGTCTCAGTGTCTGTTCGGGTTTCTCATTCTGAATGGTGGCCGTCAAAAAATACTGCTGCAAATCCGGGTCCTGCATCACGATCCTGATGTTATACCACCGGCTGATTTTCTTTACGGCAACACTTAACGGCTCATCCTGCATAATCAGCTTCCCGCTTATCCATGCGGCGGATAAAAGGGGGTCAACTTCAAGCTGCGAGACTTTTTCTGTCTTCAGATCAAATTGGATTTGCTGTCCGGGTTCGACCCGGTAATTTCCCTGATCATTTTGTAACCGGATCTTCCCTTCGATCAGGGTAGCTTCAAAAAAATGATCGGATGAATAGGCATTCAGGTTAAACTTTGTGCCTGTCACGATCGTTTCCATCATCGGGTTTTCGATAATAAACGGATGTTCCGGGTCAGGTACAACTTCAAAGTAAGCCTCCCCATCCACGAATATCCTCCGCTGTCCGTTCGTAAAACGGTCGGGATATTTTAACGTCGTCCCGTCATGCAGCCAGACAAGTGTACCATCGGCAAGTGTAATTTTGGTACGTATGCCCGGCTTGGTGTAGATCTCCTGCTGAATAACCCCGGCATCGCCTCCCGTCCAAACACCCTCGCTTTTGACGTAGAAGTAAACGGAAAGAAATAACAAAGGCAGTACCAGGATCGCTGCAACCCGGGAAAATGACTGATAAAACGGGGACAGCATCCTCATGGGGCTGTAGTTCCCCATCTTTTTATGGATCCTGAAAAGAAGTTTTTCGAAGTCGGGCTTCCTCCCTTTAAGCCTGATCTCCGAATGTGTCCAGATTTTTCCCAGGGTACCCCGTACTTCATAGGCGTTTTCAGGATCTTTCATCCAGTCCAGTACCTCCTTTGATTCTTTGACCGAAGCTTTTCCGGAAAAATAGTTTATGAAATTCGAAAGGGTCATTTTACGTCTGTTTGATGTGTCGTTTTGCTCCGAAATATTTATTTTATATCTACTACGAAAGCAGACGCCTCCGACCCTTGGCAGAAAGAAAGAAATTTTTACAAAAAATCAACTCGCGGAGCCAGGCAACGAAAAACCTTTATCCCTCCTGAAAACAAGGAAAAGGTATTCTGCCAGGAATGTATTACCGACCTTTTCCCGAAGGGCCTTGAGTGCAGCAGTCAAATGACCTTCCACGGTCTTGACCGAAATATGGAGTTCCTGCGCGATCTCCTTGTTTGAAAGGCCATGTTCCCGGCTGAGTTTGAAAATCTCGCGTCTTTTTTCGGGAAAGTCCTCGATGAGCTGTTTCGCGAGGCTCACCATGTCACTGAACTCAATTTTCACTTCTGTATCCTTGCTTAAATAATTCACCGACGACACAAACTTCATGATCTTGCGTTGCTCCGACTTCTCCTTGCGAAGCCATGAAATAATCTCATGATAAGCCACCGAGAACAGGAAAGATTTAAAAGAAAAGTGCTCATCAATCCTCAGCCTGCTCTCCCAAACCTTCAAAAATACGATTTGGGTGATCTCTTCAGATGCAAACTTTTGCCGCGTTATTCCTAATATAAACGCGTACACCCGTTCAGCATATTTACGGAACAAGACGTCAAATGCCACATGATCACCATTTTTCAATGCTACCACATATCTTTTGTCATCTTCCATAACAGAAATGATGATTACCTTTTCTTACAAATGTAAGAAATTTTCCAGGCAGAAGGCAATTCCCATTCCGTAATCTCAAAACTTAAAAATTAAAAAATGACCGATCAAGGGGACGATGCCGGTTTCCCGGCAAATTCCGGTAAAAGTCATTTTGATTTTGACTTCCAGTATTGTCTGAATTTATCCTGCGTGATGATACCGACTGGCCCTTCAACGATCCCGCCTTTGCCTCCGGTATCGCGTACCCGGATCTCAATCAAGTTTTCTTCTCCTTTTTTTAACAGCTCCGGCAGAATAAAATAATTCCGTTGTTCCCCGTACATGGTGGCGGGATAATGGGCATGATAATCGCCTGTCTCCCCGGCCAGCCTGCCGTTAATCACCAGTTGATCCACATCGTCGATCCTGCCGGCCACCAGTACCAGTCTCTGAGCGGTCAGCGCTGCCGGCACTTTCACTTTGCGGGTATAAACGGCATACCCGTCATAATCATAAAAACCCTGGTTTTCCCAGGCTCCTGGAACATAAATTTTCACAGCTTCCGTGGGTTCATACCGGGTACCTTTGTTGAACAGCCATTCTCCGGAAAGAATAATATCAAAAGGAGGAATCGTTCTGTCCACCAGGATTTTTGTATCACCGGCAACAATCCCCCCTTCCAGATGGGAGTCATAAACTCTGACCGCGACCAGGTTTTCGCCTCCGTAGTTTAGCAGTTCACCTGGTATTTGGTAAGCCCGCAACGCATTATAGGCTGTGGTGTAATGAGGTGGAAAAGTACCGGACTGCCCTATTTTCTTCCCATTAAAAAAAACTTCGTCCGTGTCATCCACATATCCCAGATGAAGAACCAACGGCTGATCTTTCATCTCCCGGGGAACAACCACCCACGTACGATACCATGCAAAACCATCGTATCCCTGGTAACCTGCGTCTTCCCAGCGGGCCGGCACCCTGATCTGCGCCCAGTCAGAATCGTCATAACCGGACGAAGCCCATTGTTCCTGATCGCCGATTTTGAATTTCCAGAGCCCCTTTAGACTGATCTCTTCAGGAACAAGCACCGGCCCGGCTGCAACTACCGGCAGGACGATGCCTGACAGCAGGATAAGCACGAGCCAACATTTCCCGGGCTTTAACAACTCATATCGCTTTATTCCAGTCATACCGGTTAATCGAACAGATGCAGCAGTTCCCAAATGGAAAATTTCCAGTCATTGAACCCGCTTTTCCTGTGTTTATCTCTCATTTTTAAAGCGGCATCGCGGGTCATTATCCCTACCGGTCCCTCGTAAATACCGCCGGCTCCCCAATGATCCAGTACCTCCACCGAAACCAGGTTTTTACTTCTCAGCAATCCCGGGGGTAATTTGTAAATCCGGGTCAGGCTATAGGACTGATCCCGTCTGAAACGGGAATACTGATCCAGTTCTTCGACCCGTCCAATCATCGTGCCGTTAAAGTACACCTTGTCAAAATCGTCGATCTTTCCGAGCACCAGGTACAGTTCCTGACCCTTCAATGACTGTGGTAAATTAAAGCGTTTCCGGTAATATGCAACTCCGTCATAACCGGGATATCCCTGGTTTTCCCAGGCCAACGGCACAAAAATTTCTTTCCAGTCATCATCCCTCAGGTTCACATCATGCATGTTCCCGTCATTTTCAATGCTGAACTTCCATGTGCCGCTCAGATTAACGGCCAGCCAGTCCTGCTCCCGGTCGTAATACAGTCCAAAATTTTCCGCCCGGACGATACCGCCGTCCACAGCGCTGTCATAAACTCTGACAGCAATGACATTGCCGGCACTTTTCAGGACTGAGACAGGAACCCTGTACCGGCGCTCCACGTTATATGCCGTTTGCAGGCCGGGAGAAAATTTCCCCGTTTGTCCGATGCGATGCCCGTTAATAAATACTTCATCCACGTCGTCAATATATCCAAGAAACAGAATGACATCTGCCTTTTCAGGGATCAGGCGAAGGTCGAAAGTACGGCGATACCAGGCATACCCATTGTAACCGGGATACCTGCTCTCCCATCTTCCGGGCACCTCGAGCCAATCCCAGTCGGACGTCTGGATCCCGGGGTCAGCCCACCGCGGATCATCGCCGACAGTAAAAGACCAGGTACCGCGGAGGTCAGCAATAGCAAACCAGTCTGCAGCTTCCAGTTTCGGAAAACCGAAAGCCAGCAGACCGGTCATCATTACAATTAAAACTCTAACGGTTATGATAAAAAAACTCATTCCTGTCCGTTTAAATCCAGTACCAAATTACGCAATCCTGGCTTAATCTCACCATGCTTTATAACGTAACTGCAGGTCGAAACGAAATACTTTCCCGGTCAGGGGTCCTCTGACTTTTACCGGATTTTCCCTGAAAACAAACCTGACGAAATCTGTAGCTTCACAGTCGGGGCACTTTACCCTGACCAGTTCCAGGTAATTCTGATCATTCACCAGACAGGTGACCTCCACTTTTTGCTTCATACTGGTAATGTCGTGTTCATAGAAATAGTTTTTGTACCTGTTCAGTTCTTCCGAAAAGACCTGTTTCAAGTTCCGGGACAGTTCCTGCCGGGCTTCCTGTTCTGACATGGTTCCGGCATA
>CAZOYZ010000123.1:0-11877 GCA_964584045.1 uncultured Prolixibacteraceae bacterium
ATTGCAGGAGAAATGCAGGAGTCGCAATTTGAGATTGCAAAAAAAATTTCAGGGATCCTGCTGGGAAAAGATCCCTTTGCCATTGAAGACCGTTTGCAGGAAATTGAAAGGATACTGCCGCGCAACTATACTTTAAAAAGCGCGTACGACATGGCTCTCTACGATTTACTGGCAAAAGAAGCGGGGCTGCCGCTTTACCGGTTACTGGGAGGGGGCAATTCAAGAGAGATCTGTACCGATTTGACGGTCAGCCTGAACACACCTGAGAAAATGGCGGCGAAAGCAGCACAATACATCGGGGAAGGGTTTAAAGCGATCAAGGTGAAGCTGGGAACCAGCTACGCGGAAGATGTGGCCAGGATAAAAGCGATCCGGGAATCGATCGGCTATGAAGTGCCGCTGAGGATCGACGCCAACCAGGGATGGAACCCGGTCACGGCCATCAAGATTTTAAAAGCCCTGGAACCTTATGATATTGAGCATTGTGAAGAACCGGTACCTCACTGGGATAATGCCGGACTGAAAAGGGTGAGGGATCACAGCCCGATCCCGGTCATGGCCGATGAGTCCGTATTCGACCACCGGGATGCCTTCCGGTTGGCTTCCATGGGGGCCTGCGATTACTTTAATATCAAACTATCCAAATCAGGGGGTATCCATCACGCGCTTAAGATCGTGGCCATCGCGGAAGCCAGCGGAATAAAATGCCAGGTGGGCTGTATGAATGAAACCAGGTATGCGCTCACGGCATTGACCCATTTGGTGGCCGCCAGGAATAATATCGTTCATTTCGACATTGACTCTTCGTTTTTGCTGGCAACCGACCCGGTCATTGGCGGGATTATCCACAAAGGAGGAGGCCGTTGGGTGTTGCCTGACACACCGGGGATCGGTGCTGATTTTGATAACGATATTCTGGAAAAAGCGGAGAAAATCACGATCCAATGAGCCGAAACCTGCAACACATGAAACACCCTGGAATAAACGACCTCTACAAATTCGTCATGGAAAGTGCCCCGGAACCGGAGACGGTGATCAACGGAAAGAAATACCTGTATTTCGGGGGCGTTGGCTACTATCAACTGCACAATCACCCTGAAGTGATCCGGGCGGCTGTTGAAGCGATCCTGAAATTTGGGATAAACAGTGCTACCTCAATCTCGATGACCGGGATGACCAGGCTGCATTTCGACGTGGAGAGGAAAGCCGCAGAATTTTTTGGATGTGAAGATGCGGTCTACCTGCCTTCCGGTTACCTGACTAATATTGCCGGCATCCAGGCACTGGACGACATGGGAGTGTTTGACGCGATCTTTATTGATGAAACCGCGCATTATTGCAATAAGGATGGCGCGTACAGCGTGAATAAACCCGTTTTTAAATACGCAAACAATGATATCGGGGATCTCCGGTTACAGGTTAAACACCATCTGAAACCACATGAAAGGCCGCTCATCGTCACAGACGGCATATTTTCTTCGTACGGAGAAATTGCCCAAATCCCTGAATTATTAAACGTCGCCGTCGAATACAACGGCGTTGTCTGGATCGATGACGCGCATGCGTCCGGAATTATAGGGCCAAACGGGAGAGGCACGTGCGATTATTTTAACCTGGACTCCGACCGGCTTTTTTCCGGCTCTACCTTGTCGAAAGCTTTTGGCGGCTTTGGCGGCATCATCGCCGGGAAAAAGGAATTTATCCGGCATGTGCGGTGCGGAAACGTACTGAAAGGAGGGAGTAAGCCCACGAATGCAGCGGCAGCCGCAAGTCTCAAAGGGATGGAGATCGTGATGCAGAATCCCGGAATGCGTGAAGACCTGTGGAACAATGCCCGCTTTTTAAAAAAAGGATTAAAATCACTGGGAATACCAACGATCGGCAATGATCTGCCCATCGCAGCATTTTCCACAGCACAGGCGCCGGATATGAGCAGGATCCATGAGGAACTGCTCAGGAAAGGTATCTATATCCAGTTTTCCCAGTATATCGGAGCAGGAGAAAAAGGGTCCTTAAGAATGGTCGTTTTCTCAACGCATACGCAATCTCAGATCCAGTATTTAATCGACACCCTGAAAGAAGTCATCTGAGATCGCACCCGTCCCCGTTCTGCCGTAAACAGCCACCCCGAACGGATAAAATGCGGCGCGTAAACAATTTTCAGGTGATCAGTTGTTATTATCTTGTCATCGCTTACAGTTAAAAACGATCAGTTTAAAATGTATGACCAGAATTCTTCTTATCCGCCACGGGTTAACGGATTCGACAGGCAAGTATCTGTCGGGCCGGACGCCCGGTTTATTGTTGAATGACAAGGGCCGGCAACAGGCGCAACGGTTAGCTCAAAGGTTGAAAGACCTGCCCATCGCCGCCATTTATTGCAGTCCCCTGGAACGGACCATGCAAACAGCGACGCCGCTGGCCGATCTGCTTGGCCTTCCCTGTATCGTTTCAACATATTTTCAGGAGATCAATTTCGGGGAATGGACGAACAAATCGCTTGAGGAGATGAGAACCAACGCCGGTTTTATACGGTTTAACACATTCAGAAGCAGCACCCGTATCCCTGGTGGCGAACTGGTATCCGAAACCCAGGAGCGGGTCGTTTGCGGGATCGAAAAGCTGCGCGATATCCATGCAGAAAAAACCGTTGCAGTCTTCAGTCATGGCGATCCGATCCGGACGGCGATCGCTTACTACGCCGGTATCCCTATCGATCTGTTCACGCGGATCGAGATCAGCCCCGCGTCAGTGAGTATCCTTGAACTTGATGACGACACAGCCCGGATTGTATTACTGAACGCCATGAGCCATGAATTATAGAAAAGTGACCTCTAAAAAAATGCTCACTGAATCGGGGAAGGGTGATGAACTGTTGCGCGATAAACGATTTAATGCCTAACTTCACCGTTCACAGAAAAATCAAACTACTTAACTTCAAACGATATGATAAAACGGATCATTCTCATCACGACAGCAGTGTCATTGATCGTGGCATGTGCACAAAAAAGCGGTAAATCACCGGAGAAACGGAGCGAACAGGAGCTCGCTTCCTGGTTTGGACAAGGTGACTGGAAACAGGGATGGAAACCCTCCCCTGATGAAACCGTCGATCAAAAAGAATTTGCAAAATACTATTTCCAAAATCCGCAGCGGTGGGATAAAGCCTTCGAATTCCTGGCAACGAACGATCTGAAAACCATCGAACCGGGCCGGTACGAGCTGGAAGGTACGGACCTGTTCGTGAATGTCAGCGAGTATGTCACCAAAAACGAAGAAGAAGTTCAATACGAAGCCCACCGGCAATTTGCAGATATTCAGTACCTGGTCTCCGGCCAGGAACAAATAGGCGTAGCCGCGCTGGAAAGCAAAACGGTCACTGCGCCCTACGACAGCGGCAAGGACGTTACTTTCCTGGCTGCCGACGACCATCACTTTCGCCAGGCGACACCCGAAACCTTCTTTATCTTTTTCCCAAACGACGCTCATCGCCCGGGGGTGAAGATCAATGAAAACGACAGTGTCAGAAAAGTTGTCGTGAAAGTACGGATCGATTAGAACGAAAACATCTGTACCACTTATTTTCTCCGTACCACGAGAATGGCGCCGGCAAGGATGACCATGGCACCGGCAACGGAAAGCCATGTGAACGTCTCTCCTTCAATCCAGGAAACGTCCATCCAGGTGAAAAGCGCCATGAATCCAAGTGTGATGACCGGGTTCAGGATCAGGATGATACTGACCGTACTGGTCGTTGTATGCCGTAACGCGAGATTTAAGGATCCATAGGAAATCAGGGTGTTCAATCCCAGAAAAACGAGCAGTATCCAGTACCCCCAGTGCAGGTGAGCAAGGGAATCGAACCGGATGAATGGCCAGTACAGGATGACCGCCAGACCAAAAATAAACAGGTTCAGGATGGTGGCAGGGAAACGCATCACCAGATTTTTCTGAAAGACGGCATAAATGGTCCATGCAAGGGCCCCGGTGACGGTGAAAACGACACCAAGGCTGAATTCCTTTTCCATACCAGCCAGTTGCGAAAGCTGATGCTCATAAAAAATGATCATCCCGGCAGAAGCCAGGGCAAACCCGATCGCCTGCTGGCGGGAGATCTTCTCTTTAAAAAAAATGATCCCGGCCAAAACCAAAGCCACAGGACCCAACTGGATAATAATCTGCGTATTGCTGGGGCCGGCATATTTCACGCCCAGCATAAATCCCATGTAGTTCCATGCCAGGCTGACAGTAGCCAGGATCAGGATCAACGGAGGCTTTTTTAACAACTTCAGTTCGGCTGGATTACGATACAACTGATACGTCAGCAAACAGAAAAAGGCAACTAAAAATCTTAGCCATACAATAGTTGCCGGATCCACCTTTTCGACCGCAACCTTGAGCGCGATGGCCAGAATACCCCACATCACCGCGGTAAGAACAGCAAAAAAAATCCCTTTCTTATTGTCTTCCATAGCTTAATATGAGCATTTTCGCCCGGTAAAACCGAAGCGAAATTAGAAAATAATAATGGGAGAACGGCGGAACAGGTAACCGGTCTGTCGGAATATGAACCTAACCTTAAGAAATTTTTTCTACTTTTGGCTCATTCGTCTTGATGTCTAATGCTGAAGGTTATGAAAGAAAGTCATGTGAATAGGATCATGAAGCAAAAAAATTATTCACTTGCTTTCGAAGAGTTTTTCAGATTTTATTATCCGCGGTTGAGGAAGTATGCCCGGTATTTTATCCGTAATGCGGAAGAAGCAGACGACGTGGTACAGGAAGTATTCCTGCAACTTTGGAAAGACCAGAAAAGACTTGACCCGCAGCAAAATATTCCTTCCTATACATTCACGCTCCTCAAAAATAAATGTCTTGATCTGCTAAGAAGAAGAGTCGTGGAAGAAAAGTACCTGGTTCAAAAGGCAAAAAAGGAATCTGAAGAGCTGTATCATATCAGCTTTACGGACGGGTGAAGACCGCCTTGCCCAGTTTGGAGCCTACCGGGAGTTCGAATGACCTGTACTTTCCCCGGAATTGGCCTGTCAAAGCCGGTATGCGTTTCTGCTCCGGAAGATTCTCACAAGCTTAGAAAAACACTCCGCTGAAAAAATTAGGGGATTTCTTCATATTTTTTACTTTTGCAGCATGATGTATGCCTACGTGATCTATAATCTGGAGCACCACCGTTTTTATTACGGGATATGCGCTGATCCCGAAAAGACGGAACGTGCTCATAATGAAGGCCTGATTGAGGAAACCAGGGGAATTTCGCCATGGACGATGGTGTATCATGAAAAATTCGAGACCAAACAGCAGGCTGTGAGGCGCCTTCGTTTTTTCCGGTCACCTGCGGGGCAACTTTTTTTAAAGAGGACTTTACATTATTAGATTTCAACAACGGATAGTTAATAACCATTTTCCCGTAAAGTAATAAGCTGGTTTTCTTTTTTGTAGTTTTGTGAAGAAAGAATCTTTTAAATTGATGAGCGATGAGAAAACTTTTCATTGGAGCATTTGCAATTGTATGTTTATTTTCCGCATGTAAAACGAAGCAGACATTGCCCAAGCAAGATACTGCAGCAACAGAAACGGTCACAAAGCAAGAACCGGCCACAAAGGTATTCTCGGCCCCGGTTACACAACCTGCTCCCCAGCAGCAGGCTCCTGCCACCAGGTATGAATCGTCGAAGCCGGTACGGTCACAGTCAGAATCGTTTACTTTTGCCCAGCAGGAAGATGCAAGCAGGTATCAGGGCAAATTTTTTGTGATCATGGGCAGTTTCAGTTCGATGGATAATGCCAATCGTTACAAGCAGGAGTTGATCCCGCAGGGCTTCTCGCCAATTGTCTTGCACAGTGAAACCGGTTATTACCGCGTATGCGTGAACGCTTTTACCGATGAAGCGGCTGCACGTCAGCGAGTTCAGCAGATCAGGACCGATTATCCCAAATATGCCGACACCTGGCTGTTGATTAAAAAATAAGCTTTAAAATTTGATTGAACGGGGCTTTGCCCCAAACCTCACCTACTTTTCCCGGCAGCGGGGAAAGTAGGGATAAGCGTTGCCGCCATATCATCACAGCACGGAGGGGACTTTCAGCAGGCGGGCGGCAGCCAGCTCCAGAGTTTCATTCGTTTTTGCAAAACAGATCCGAAGGTGACGTTGCCTGGTTTTCTCATGGAAGAAGGCAGACACAGGCAGTGTTGCCACGCCATATTCACGGATGAGCCGCTCGGCAAAGACCACATCGGGTTCATCCGATAATTTTGAATAGTCTAGCAACTGAAAATAACCTCCCTGCGCGGGTATAACCTGGAATAAGCTTTTCCCCATCAACCTGTTAAAATAGTTACGTTTCCCCTGATAAAGTTCTGAAATATCTTCAAACGGATAAGAGACCGGTAAATAATCGGCCAGCGCATATTGAAAAGGCGTATTGGCATTATAAACCTGGAAATGCTGTAACTTGCGAAATTCAGTCATCAGCCTTTCAGGACCCACGCAATAAGCAAGCCCCCATCCGTTTACATTATAGAGAGGCCCGAATGATGAGATGATCAAACTTCTGTCGGCCAGCTTTTCAAAACGGGCAACACTTTGATGGACCATATTATCGAACACGATCGATTCATAGATTTCCATGCTCAATACAATAATATTGGTCCCGTTTGTCAGCCTTTGAAGCTGCAACATGTCATTTTCAGAAAAAACACTCCCCGTGGGATTGTGAGGGGAATTGATAATGATCATCCGGGTCTTGGAGGTGACCATTCTTCTCAGTTCCTCCCAATCCACTTTAAAACCCGGTGATTTTAACTGAACGTAAACCGGTTTACCGCCATTCAGAATAACGGAAGGCACAAAAGACTCGTAAGCAGGTTCAAAGACAATGACCTCATCTTCATCTTTTACAACGGCGCTGATCGCGGTATGAACAGCCTGAACACTCCCTGCGGTAATGGTCACTTCCGTTTCCGGGTTAAAGTGATACCCGTAACTTTCCCTGATACGGTTGGCTACCGCTTCACGTAACTTCAGCACACCCTCCACCGGCGCATAATTATTAAACTCGGATTTCAGATATTCGCCGGCCATCCTGATCAGTTCAGGAGCACAGGAAAAATCTGTTTTGCTGCTAGCCATATCAACAGCACCGTTCTCTTCGATGAGCATACCCAGGGAAGATAATATACTAAAAGCGGTATTTGGCAGTTTCGATTGTATCATGACTTTCTATCAACGGACAAATTTATTAAAAAGTGCCGGACTTGCACTATTAAATATTTTCAAATTTAAAAATAAAAGTAAGGACTGTTACTCCAAAACCTCTTTTAACACAGCAAGCGACTTGATTTCTCCGGACATATCGAGATGAATTTTGTAATACTCCAACAATTTGGAAATTAAAACAGTCCGGTGGCTGTTCTGAAATGTTAGATTTTCCAGTTGAGTCAAATCGGCGCTGAACAGTTCTGCAAATTTACGGGTGATCTCCGCATTCATAAAGGAATAATGAACAGGTTCATCTACATAGAAGGACGCTGAGACGAGATCAAAAAAACGGAAATCTTTGTCAGGCGGGGATTGGGGGAACACACCCAGATACCGGGTCAGTTTAAATAAGAAAGCAACAGGGAAGTTGGCAAGTCCGCCTTCCTTTAAATCGAGCATACACACCGCATGAAAGAGAAAATCGAACAACCCGGGGTTTGCTTCCTCTTCCTTCAGGCACTTCAGCAAGACCTCGGAAATAAAAATCGCCTGGGCGCTTCTCCGGATATCAAAAGGAATATGCATAAAAGGAACAGCCAGTCTTACTTCTTTGATCCTTTGAAGGTTTCGTCCCTGCTTAAAATAGACTTCCATGTCGAGCAGGAACAAGGGCTGAAAAAGATTGATCCGGGAACCTGTTTTTTTGGAACGGATCCCGTTAACCAGATACGATTGCTGCCCGAATTTTTCCGTATAAATGGTAGCAATGACCGAGGTATCGGTATACGGGATATGGTGTAAGAATATGCCTCTGGTATTCTCAAGCATCAGTACCTGTTTTTTAGCCAATCCGCCAGCTTTTGCACGGCCCTCGCCCGGTGACTGATCTCATTTTTTTCATGGGGCTCCATTTCTGCAAACGTGCTGGTGTGACCTGCGGGCACGAAGACCGGGTCATAGCCAAAGCCTTCTTTTCCCCGTTTCTCTTTCAGGATCGTCCCTTCAACGATTCCTTCAAAAAGGATCTCCCTGCCTTCAATGACCAGCGAGATCACCGTCCGAAAGCGGGCCTTCCTGTTTTCAACGCCGTTCAGCAGGCGGAGGAGCTTATCCATATTGGCCCCGGCATCCTTTCCCTCGCCGGCATAACGTGCCGAGTATATACCCGGATCGCCGCCAAGAGCCTCAACCTCCAGCCCGGTGTCGTCTGCAAAACAATTATAACCGTAATTGCGGTACACGTGAAATGCTTTCAGGGAGGCGTTCCCCTCGAGCGTAGGTTCTGTTTCGGGAATATCGTCCGGACAACCGATGTCCTCCAGGCTCAGCAATTCAAATGAATCGCCTGTCATATACTGTAACTCCTTCAGCTTATGCGGATTATTCGTTGCAAAAACCAGCTTTGCCCGCCGTGGCAAATTCTTTTCTTTCATTCACCTGCTTTTAAAGAAGCAAAATTACGAAAAACCGGCATGCCGGTTCCTTATTCATACCTTCTGTTCCCGAAGGTAATGTTCATTCCCAGGATTACCCCGCCATTCAGATCGTTTAAAGGAATGCCCTGCGAGTTGACTTCGGTCACCATCCGGTCGGATCCGACAAAAAAGTTGATGCCTTTGGGATGAAAGTTAATGATCCATCCCAAAGAAGTTGACAGGTTTGACAGAGCGTAATTGACAGAAAAGTCGAACCAACGGGAAGGAGACAAGTTGGCCGACAGCCTTCCTTCCGTCCATGTGTGAAGCTCATGGAAACGGGTGGTCCACAGGAAGCCTGCCGAAAGCCCGCGGTAAAAAGGCATGGTATATTCGGCCCCGAGATGAAGCGTGGCCGCGATTGGCCTCCTCTCACGGGTAATTTCTCCCTGGTCATAGAATTTTGCCAGGTTTCCCAGGTCATCTCCCAATTTATCCAGTTGCTTGTCAAAATCGTCCGGAGAGCCGGAGTCATCATCGTCCACATCGATACTTTCAAACCCGTCAAACAGATAAGGTTCATTCAGGGTAGCTCCCCTGAGCATGTTTTTCCACACCAAAAAACCAAGATCAGTAATTGCCCCGGAAAGGGCAAGATCCTCAGTTACCTGGCAGTTGAGCCCGACATCGGCCGCGAGGCCCCAACCGTTGCGCCGGGGATCGTCCACATCGATCCCTTTGATCCGGTCACCTTTTTCCTCCTCTTTGGTCTTGAAGGTCGCTCCGTCGAGCGAACCAAGCAAGGTTCCCTGGGCTAAAATTTCCCACTGATCCTGCTTCAGGGTCACGTCAAGCTGATTGATATCGACATCCGCGTAGGCTCCCGCGAACAACACTTTAAATTTTACGCCCAGCGACAGTTTTTCGTTAAGCGCATGAGCATGCCCCAATGCCAGTTCCACATATGCATCGGAAATGTTCCTGACATGAGGGATCCGGTAAGAACTCCCCTCCGCCTTGTCCATTCCTGTTTTCATGAAATCAAAAAGTTCATAGGGCAGATTGGTGTTCGTATTGGAACGCGACACCAGCTCGATCGTATTAAAACCACCGAACCCGTAAAAGCCAGTCCCCAGAAGGGTGACATCCGTATTTATTTGCAACCTGTTTACCGGATGAAGTCTATTCAGAAACTCCTCCCGTCCGACGGTCGAACTCATAAAGGTTGTCAATTCATATTTTCCTCCGGGGTCATCGTACTTGTAAATAAAATCAGTTAACCCGACGTTTCCCTGGGCTGAAACACCGATAAGGCTCAGCGCGGGAATGCTGATATAGTTCCGTTCACTCATGAATGCGGGATTCATCCGGTGACGATTCGAAATACCTTCCAGAAAATACGCCGAACCGAATGGCTGGGCAGAGGCTGTTAAAACCGTTATACAGCCAAAAATCACCGCTCCGGTCTTTTTTATAGATGATCTCATCATATCCTGATATCTTGTGTCTTGCGTCTGTTTTCACTCATTCAGATCCAGGCTAAATCCTTTGGAGGATTTCAGCCTCATGTCTTTAAAACAGATGAACTGGTTTGCATTGAGAGGAACACTCCCGCCCGTGTGCGACCCGTTTACCACGGTGATCCTTAACGCAAGCGCCTCAAGCTGCGAAAGCTTGTCACCTTCCGAATTCAGATCGACAGTGAGGGAAGTCTTTGTCACTTCGTACCCGTTCCCGGCCTTTACCGTGCCGGAGACGCCGGCGTTCATACCGGTTATTTCCTCTCCCTTTGCGTTCAGCGGGACAATTTCAATGTTCAGCCCGGCCGGTATGGTATTTTCGACTTCCATTAACAACTGCACTTCCGTATCCCTGAGCTTATCCGAAACATCCGAAAGATCATCGGCCAATCCTTTGATGGTATCGCTGTAATTGACATGAAGGGTATCAAACTGCAGCGGCACGGACACCTCATAGGAACCGGTTACCTGCATTGTTTTTTTCAGGTCAATATGATGAGTTTGTTCCTGGTTGGCTTTGGCTGTCATTTCAAACACAACGGAATCGGGGAGTATTTTCATCAGGTTTGAAAGGCTCGCGACCCTTACCGCTTCGTATCCTTCTTTTCCGGTGCCCTGCCGTGAGATCAGGAAACCGGTCCTGGTCGCTGCTCCATCTGCCTCTGCGGCTTTCGCTTCCAATGCGATGTCTTCAACCAACGATCCTTCGATCACGGCACCCTGCCTGTTTTTAGCGTACATGCTGACCCGCATGTCCACCGGAATACCAATCGTATTACTGATCACGAGCGATATCTGAGGATTATGGAGTTCCATCATCACATCATTCTCCCGGAGAAAGTCCAGATCTTCATCCAATTCAAAAGCAATTGATTCTTTCACGGGATCAATTTCAGGATCAACAAGCCCGGTGAATTTCCGGACCTCGATGGAAGCCACAGTTAATTCGGGCACCAGCGCAATCCCTTTCAGTTCATTGAGATCGATCGTGGTCCGGCCGATCTTTAATTTCCCGCTCATGGTCACGACCGAATTCAGGATGAACCGGTTCTCTCCGTTTATCTGCTGCATTTCCAGTCCCCCGCCGTTATTCATTTTTGTGAAATCGGCGCCCGTCACCGTAAACTCCCGGCTAAATCCCGCGTAAGGGCTAAACTCCACGCCATCCAGCAAAAGCACGCCATCCGCCATCTGATCGCTTTCCGCGAACTTCAAAAAATCGGGCATGATCACCTTGAAATCGTCAAGGGTCATGTTCCCTATTCCCTGCGGCATTCCCTGGAGTTTCAGGGTAAACCGGCAAACGGCTGCCTTTTCCGGATCCAACTCGACGGTTTTCACAGAAATTAATTCATCCGGGACTTTGGCATCGATCCGGAACGAGCCGGTTTGAAAAACCGGCGCTGTCAATTCAGGGATCGTCACCACCACTCCGGGGAGGAAATTTATCCAGCCGAGCAATCCGGATATAAAGTCAAGCTCCAGAAAACGCAGTTTCACTTCAATATTGTTAATCAGTACCGGATCGATCTGAACGTCGACCGGATCGATTTGATCGGATTTCCTGATGACATATTGCCCGGTCTCGTCGGTGGTGAGCACACCCGATTCATCAATCAGGTCTCCTAACAGGATTGAATCGGTGTAACCGACGGGAATTGAAAATTCACTGCCTCCCGCGCCGATGTCGAGCGAAATATCCTTATTTAAGTCATAACTGTCATT
>CAZOYZ010000124.1:0-2183 GCA_964584045.1 uncultured Prolixibacteraceae bacterium
GCTGGAATTACCAGGTCAAAGATTTGGCAGAAGCTGTGGCAGAGATCATCCCGGGATGCCGGGTACATTTGAATGGCAATGCCCAGCCGGATAAACGTTCATACCGGGTCAACTTTGACCTGTTCGCACAACTCGCGCCAAACCATCAGCCTGTTCATGACCTTCATTCAACGATCAGAAAACTATATGAAGGAATATCGGCCATCGGTCTCAAGGATCCGAAATTCAGAGAATCCAAATTGATACGCTTAAAAATTCTCGCCGGCTTACAGGACAAATCGCTTTTGGACGAAAATTTATCCTGGTCGTGGGAACCTCAAATGGTGCTAAAATGATCTTTGAAGAAACGAAACTAAAAGGAGCGTTTGTTATCACGATAAAAAAAATCTCCGACGAACGTGGATTTTTTGGGCGTTCCTGGTGTAAAAGAGAAATGGAAGAACACGGCCTCAACGGGAATGTGGTCCAGTCCAATACCTCTCTCAGCAGGAAACAAGGCACCCTGAGGGGTATGCACTACCAGAAACACCCTTATGAGGAAACCAAACTGATCCGTTGTACAAGGGGAGCCGTTTATGATGTCATTGTCGACCTGCGGAAAGATTCTCCTACTTTTCTCCAGTGGGTTGGTGTGGAACTGACACAGGATAACTACCGCATGCTTTACGTTCCTGAAAAATTCGCACATGGTTTCATCACACTGACCGATCATTCAGAAGTCACTTACCTGGTCACGGAATATTATACACCGGAAGCGGAAGCCGGTTTAAAGTACAATGATCCTCAACTTGGAATCAGCTGGCCCGAAACAGTCACCTTTATTTCTGAAAAAGACAGCACTCATCCTGATTTTAACTTATCCCTGTTACCCTAAGCATTCATGATGATCATCGATACAGCCCTGAGAAAAAGGGAAGAAGAGAAGAATCCGATCAAAGTCGGTATGGTTGGAGCGGGTTTCATGGGCCGGGGAATTGCACTTCAGATTTGCAAATCTGTCCCGGGAATGGAATTGGTGGTGATTTCGAACCGCACGCTTTCTCGGGCTGCAAAAATCTATGAAGAAGCAGGGATCACCGAGGTACACGCGGTCGAAACCAAAACACAACTTGAAGATCACATCCGCAAGGGGAAGTTCAGCATTACTGACAATCCGGAGCTGATCTGCGAGGCCGGTGGCATCGATGCCCTGATCGAAGTAACGGGCGCCGTTGAATTTTCGGCCAGGTTGATCCTGAAAGCCTTCGAGCATGGAAAACACGTGATCCTGATGAACGCCGAGGTGGATGGTACTATTGGCCCGATCCTGAAAAAGTATGCAGACAGGGCGGGTGTAATCATGACCAGCGCCGACGGCGACCAACCCGGCGTGGAAATGAACCTTTACCGCTTCGTAAAGGCTATTGGTTTAAAACCAGTCTTATGCGGCAATATCAAAGGATTACATGATCCTTACAGGAATCCCGCCACGCAGAAAAATTATGCAAAAAAATGGGGACAAAACAGCGGGATGGTCACTTCGTTTGCCGACGGTACCAAAATTTCATTTGAACAGGCGATCGTGGCCAATGGAACCGGCATGCGTGTAGGACGGCGGGGGATGTACGGACCTGCCGTCGAACCGGGAACGCTCCTTCAGGACGTCGCACACCGGTTATACCCGGTGGAGCAACTGATACAAGGACCGGGATTGGTTGATTATATAATCGGCCCGCAGCCAGGACCAGGAGTCTTTGTGCTCGGCACACACGACAACCCGATCCAGCGACATTACCTGAATCTCTACAAGCTTGGTGAAGGTCCTCTCTATTTGTTTTATACGCCGTATCACCTCTGCCACTTCGAAGTACCGCTGACGGTTGCCCGCACGGTCATTTTCAGGGATGCCACGCTTGCCCCGCTCGAAGGTCCGGTAGTGGAGGTAATCACCGCAGCCAAAATCCCATTGAAAACGAATACGGTACTCGATGGCCTTGGACAGTATATGACCTATGGCCTGTGCGAAAACTACGCGGATGCGCGAAAGGAAAACCTGCTGCCTATCGGGCTTGCCAAAGGATGCAAATTAAAACGGGATGTGGCCAGGGATGCGTTTTTGACCTTCGACGATGTGGAACTCCCAAAAGGAAGGCTTTCCGATCATTTGTGGGAGGAACAGCTAAAAACGTTCCCGGTAACGATTC
>CAZOYZ010000124.1:2283-11769 GCA_964584045.1 uncultured Prolixibacteraceae bacterium
CTGGCCTTCTGCCACGACTGCGGGTTTATCTTTAACCGTATTTTTGACAGCAGTCTTGACCATTACACACACGGTTATGAAGACCAGCAGGGATATTCCATCACGTTTAAACAATTCATCTGGAATGTGTCCAAAAGGGTAATCGAAAAATACAACGTGGTAGGGAAGGACATCGTTGAAATCGGTTGCGGAAAAGGTGACTTTTTAAGCCTGGTATGTGAACTGGGACACAACAGGGGGATCGGCATAGATCCGGCTTTCGTCCCGGGACGTATCGCCCCAAACCCCGATCTGAAGTTTATACCGGAATTTTACTCGGTCAAACACCGGAACCTCCCCAAGGACATGATCACCTGCCGCCACACCCTGGAACACATTCCTTTAGTGAATAAATTCCTGGCAACAGTCCGCAGGTCGATCACCGATCATAAAGAAGTCACTGTTTTCTTTGAAGTTCCCAACGTAGTCCGGATCCTCGAGGTCCAGGCGTTCTGGGATATCTTTTATGAACATTGTTCGTATTTCAGTCCAGGCTCCCTGGCCCGTCTTTTTAAGCGGAATCATTTTGAAATTCTTGACCTCTACCTGGAATATGACAGGCAGTATTTATTTGTCGAAGCGCGGCCCGTGCACGAAGAATCAAACGTGATGCATCCGCGTGAGGAAAACGTAGACGAGCTAAAGTCGCATGTCGACGAATTTGTTGTTAAAATAAACAAACATCTTTCCTCGTGGAGAGAACGGCTAAGCCGGTTCAAAGGAGATCAAAAAAATGTAGTCGTTTGGGGAGGAGGTTCCAAATCCGTGGGTTTTCTCTCGCACTTTGACGACCTTAAACTGATCAGACACGTTGTCGACATCAACCCGCACATGCAGGGGAATTTCATCCCCGGGATCGGCATTCAGTATATCTCACCCGATTCCCTGAAATCGGTCAAGCCCGATATTATCCTGATCATGAACGGGGTATACCGGGAAGAAATTAAAAAAATGCTGGACGAAAGAGAACTCCATCCCGAGCTAATTTGCCTGGAATGAACGTAGAACAATGATCAATAAAAGCACTATGACCTTTACGATTGCGATACCTACTTACAATAATTGCAAAGTCATCAGGGCGGCTGTGGAAAGTTGCATCCGCCAGGATTTTAAACTGGATTATGAGGTTTTGGTAGCCAATAACAATTGCAGCGACGAAACACAAAAGATCCTTGACGAATACGAGGGAAGGATCCGCGTGGTAATCAATCCGAAAACCGTCACCCCCGCCGAAAATCACAATGTCTGTCTCAGAGAGGCAAAGGGGGACTACGTAGTTTTCTGTCATTCGGACGACAGGCTCCTGCCCGACGCACTGACCAAGTTTTACGGGATACTTGAACGAAGAGGCTTCCCTAAAAAATATGTGTTATGGGGCCGGAGCATGTACCGGGATTATTACCTCAACTGGAAAAAGACGGGACTTCAGCTCGACCAGATATGCTCCGGCTTCGATTGCTTTAAAGCATTCTTTGCAGGAGGCCTGGCTCCGACCGGAACCTGCTACAGCCGCCAAAGCTTTATGGAAGCCGGTGGATTTATTTACACTGAGCATCGTGTGGCCCCGATCGATATGATCGTGCTCTGGAGGCTGGTACTCCGCCATTTTGAATTTGAGATGAGTGGTCATATCTTTTTTATCAGGGAATTTGCAAGCACGGTTGTTGAACTTGCCACAAAAGAATGGCTGACCTCTGCGGTTGAGGCTGTCGACCGATTTCTGAAGATCATTTCAGACCGCGAACGGGAAATGTTCATTAATTACGTAAAAAAATCACGGACAAACAACTTCGATACCTACCTCGCTTTCAGGAAACACGGTCTGGTCTCAAGAGGATATCTGATGAAGAGCCTGGCGATAGAAGTTGCCCATAAGCCGCTGAACCTGTTTAGTGGCAGTAACTGGAAAATGCTGGGAAAAATCATTGTCTGGTAACTGAATTCTGAAAGAACAAAGCCGTTTCCTGTGAGCAGATTACAGTGATAAAAATCACAAAAATAACCATGATGATTTTTTCGATAGTCATTCCGACATACAATCATGCCGGCACCATCCGAAAAGCGATTGAAAGCGCATTAAATCAGGAATTTGATCCTGACTATGAAGTACTCATCATCAATAATAACAGCACGGATCATACGCAGGAAACGCTTGACGCATTTAAAGGCCGGATCAGGGTTATTAAAAATTCGCAGACGGTATCCCTGATCGAAAACCACAATATCTGCTTACAGGAAGCACGAGGTGATTATGTCATCTTTTGCCATTCAGACGATAAGTTGCTGCCCGACGCTTTGGAAAATTATTACCACAAACTAAAAACACGCCATTTCCCAACCAGATACGTACTTTGGGGAAGAAGTGTATTTCGTGATTTTCAACAAAACTGGGAGAAAACAGGACTGGAACTTGAACAGGTTTCTGAAGGACAACAGATCATCAAAGCCTTTATGGCCGGGGGTCTTACCCCTTCGGGAACCTGCTTTAGCAGGAAAAGCTTCCTTGAAGCCGGGGGTTACATCATCACCGACACGGCAATTGCCCCATCCGACATGGTCAGCATGTGGCGTCTTGCCCTCAATGGCTTTCAGTTTGAAATGTCCGGAAGGCAGTTTTTTATCCGGGAATACGCGAGTACGGCGACCGACCGCTCCAGAAAAGAATGGACACAAGCAAAAATCATAGCCGTCCGGAATTTTTTGGAAGCCAGTAAACCTTCTGAAATTGCCCTGTTTAAGAAATATATTGCAGAAATGAAAGACACGGATACGACCACGATGCTGGCCTTAAAGAACAACGGGCTGGTAAGTACCCTGGCTATGGTCAAACATTTTTCTTCAAAAATATTTAAAAAAGAGAGGTATTTCTTTTCCTGAAAGACTCCCCGTGAATGAGGAGATTGCTGAAGTCATGAGTAAGGAGTAGCGGAAAGAACTTAAATACCTGGAAATCTTTAAAGTTTGTAATTTTATCAACATCTGACCTGCAATGTCATCAATCAAGAGATCAATAGGGAGCGGCGTCCTTTATACCGCGCTGGCTAAATACTCGAATATCGTTATATCCATCATCATTACAGCCATTTTGGCACGTTTGCTTACTCCTGCAGAGTATGGGATCGTCGCCATTGTCATGGTCTTTATTACGTTCTTTACTTATCTGGCAGATTTTGGGATCGGGCCTGCACTCATTCAAAATAAGGAACTGGACAAAGAAGATATCGAGTCGATCTTCTCCTTCTCCATAATGATCGCAGTGGCATTATCTGCTCTGTTTTATTCCGTCGCCGGACTGATCAGTAATTTTTATTCCAACCCCGAACTGCTGAACATTGCCAGATGGCTTTCCCTGTCTGTGCTGCTGTTCACGCTGAATGTGGTCCCCAGCGCACTAAACAAGAAAGAGCTGAAGTTTAAGCAGGTAGGCCTCATCTCCGTCGCGATACAGATTGCCGGCGGCATCGTGGCCGTTGTTCTGGCATTTCTCGGTTTCAGCTATTATGCTCTGATCTTCAGGGCCATTATCAATGGATTATTCCTCTTCATGGGCAGTTACTACCTGAATCCTGTCAAAGTGAGGATCAGGATCCGGTGGTCATCCATTTTAAAAATATGGAGGTTCTCCACCTATCAGTTCCTGTTTAATTTTATCAACTATTTCTCAAGGAACACGGATAATCTGTTAATCGGGAAATACTTTGGTTCCGCCATGCTTGGATATTATGACAAAGCGTTCAGCCTGATGCTTATGCCCGTTCAAAACCTGACACACGTCATTACACCTGTTTTGCATCCGGTGCTGTCGGACTACCAGGACCGTAAGGATAAAATATTTCATTCTTTCATCACATTGGCCAGGTTGTTAACAACAATCGGGTTTCCGTTATCTGTTTTCCTGTTCTTTGCAGGCGAAGAAATTATCTATATTTTATATGGTACCCAATGGACGCAAAGCATTCCGGTATTCCGGCTGTTGGCTGTGATCATTGGTCTGGAGATCTTATTAAGCAGCACCGGCTCTTTTTTCCAGTCTGCGAACAGGGCTGATCTGCTCTTTATTTCAGGATTGATTACCTCCACCCTGATCGTGGTAGGGGTCGTTTACGGTATTTTTGTTGAAAAAAGCTTGCTGGGAGTGGCCTGGGGGCTGGTTGTTGTCCGTATCCTTAACTTCTTTTTGACCGCATACCTGCTTGTTACGAGAACGCTGGGCTTTCCCCTGTCAAAGTTTTTCCCGGAATTGGCCATGCCTCTGTTTATCAGCTCAGTGGTTTTGGCGGCAAACCTTCTGTATTTGCAAATTAACCTGGACGATCACATTTATCTTGGATTTGTACTCAAAATAATCATCAATACGATCGCATTCCTGGCCGCGTTTATCTGCTCGAAAAGGAACCGTGAGACGATCAGGGATTTGTTCAACGGGATTGTAAACAAATTGAGGAAAAGTTCGAGGCCTGCTGCCCTTTATTCCAAAATACGTTAAAAAGTCGTGAGTCCAGGGTAACGAGTCGTGAGGTATTTTCCCGGTCTCCCGTTTCCGGTCTCCGGTCTCCTTTACCTTAACAATTTAGCATTTCATCTTCCAAATGATAACATACCTGATCATCATCCTTTACAACCTGTCCGACATGGTCAGAATACCCCTGGTGGGCCAGCTGAAACTGAATGAGGTGGCTGTTCTTTTGTTCCTGCCGTTCTATTACCGGTCAAATGAATTCTCGAAGTACAGCCTGCTGGGAAAGATCACGCTGACTCTGCTCGCTTTACTGGCCTTTCAGGTTGTTACGGATCTCTTCGTGACGAATTCTGATGCCCTGGATTACGCGAGGGGCTGGTCCCAGACGATCATCAGTCTGGTATCGGTCATTTTCCTCTTTAAAATCCTGAACGGCTACAAGGCGATCACGCTGTTTATCGTGGCGTCGGCAGTCCGGCTCCTTGTTTCAGATCCCCTTGGCGTTGACCTTGACTCGTCCGAAATGACCTTTTTCAAGTTCCGCCTTGCTCCCGTGATTACTCAGGTGATCTATGTGCTGGCCATCTTTTTACATATGAAAGGAAGAGTTAAGATCATCCCGGTCTTGTTCCTGGCATTCGGGCTGGCATGCATGGCTATGGATTCCCGTTCAAGAGGGCTGATCCTGATCTTATCGGCCTTGTTCCTGTACTTCTTTTATTCGGGATTCAAATTCAGACGGGCTTATGTGATCGGAGGTTCAGTGCTCCTGATCCTCATTTTTCAATCTTTCTACATCCTTTACGTAAATATGACGCTGGAAAGGAAAATCGGAGGAGAACATGCACGGGCACAATTACAAAGACTGGAAAACCCTTATAACCCCTTTTCCCTGCTGGCCACGGGCCGGGGCGAAATTTTTGCAGCTTTTGAAGCGATAAAAGATGCCCCTGTCTTCGGTCATGGTTCATGGGCCAAAGATCATACCCTGAAATATTATAAAATCGTTTTGAAGCACCACCAGGAGGAACTTAATGAAGGGAAAGCAAACGTGGAAGCTGGTCTTATTCCAAGCCATTCCATTCTGCTTGGAGCCTGGGTGAACTATGGTGTTTTTGCTTTCTTTACCGTGGTTTATCTCTTTTATCTGTTAATGAAAATGGCGATCCCCCTGATAAAAAAGGGACAGTCCATGCCCGTTTATCCGGTCTTCATCCCGACAACCATCGCAATGATCTGGATGTTCCTGTTTTCACCTTTTCAGCATATCCGGTTTAGCGTTCCTCAGATAGCGGCAATCCTTCTGACTTGCTATTACCTTCTTCAGCAAATGCCGGAAAGGGATCAGGCTCGTTCAGACAAAACGCCTGCAGATGAAGATCGTACTGCCGGTATGAACATGGGGCAGGTGCCACAGATCGACCTGCAAAATCAATAACATGAAATTAAATGAACGTTCTTCATCTTATCTCGGGTGATCTGAATGGCGGTGCTGCCAAAGGGGCATATTGGCTGCACCAGGGTTTACTGGAAAGAGGCATTGACTCCCGGGTATTGACGAATGCCCCGGATTCGCCCGGGGATCCATCCGTCATCAGTATAAATTCGACAAGCCTGCAGCGGTTTAAAAACGGGATGATCCATCAGATCGATAAATCTTTTTTGAGCTTTTATCCGCACCGGGAAAAACAAATTTTCAGCCCGGGCCTCATCGGATATAATTTTCTGAAGCATCCCGCCTGCCGGCAGGCAGACATTATCCACCTGCACTGGATTAACGGGGGGATGGTGAATGTAAAACATTTGTCGCGTATTAAAAAGCCGGTTGTCTGGACACTGCGCGACATGTGGGCAATGACCGGCGGATGTCATTACAGCCTCACCTGCGACCGCTTTAAAACCGGGTGCGGAAAGTGCATCCAGTTACGAAGCAAAAGCAACTATGACCTTTCCAGGATCAATTTCAACCGGAAAAAAAAATTTCTGCCCCGGGACCTGGTATACGTCGGGATCAGCCCGTGGCTGGCCGAAATAGCTAAAGAAAGTGAACTTCTAAAAGACCGCGATGTGCGGATGATCTTCAATAACGTCAGCAGTTCCGAATTTTTTCCCCTTGACAAAAGACAGGCAAGGGCGGTTCTGCAGATCGACACAGCCAAAAAAATCATTTTAGCCGGAGCACAGCAAGTCACTGATCCCTATAAAGGATTTAACAAATTCCTGGAAGCCGTGGCATTATTGGACCCGTCGAAATATTTTCTTGTTTTCTTCGGGAGGATTTCTCCTCATCTTGCAGGTAAGACCGGACTTGAGTTTAAAAGCTTCGGATTTGTCCACGACACGGTCACGCTCAGGTTGTTGTATTCTGCGGCCGATGTGTTTGTGGCACCCAGCCTCATGGATGCCTTTGGCAAAACACTTGTTGAATCCATGGCATGCGGCACCCCCGTGGTCTGTTTTGATGCCACAGGACCGCGAGATATCGTTGATCACAAAAAAAACGGCTATAAGGCCGTACCTTACGAAGCCGAAGATTTGCAACAGGGGATTGAATGGGTTGCTTATTCAGACAGGTATGATCAGCTGTCAGCCAGTGCACGGGAAAAAGCACAAACCACATTTGACACCCGGCTTATCGCGGAGCACTATCACCGTTTATATCTTGAAATACTTAACCGCTAAGCCACCGGGAATGATCACCTTCCCTCCTGCAAACACAGGAATGGTACCAAAAAACGGGAAAAATAAATTTCATGGAAGTTAAATATCCTGACACATTGGTGGTTACTGCCACATTAGGGGACAGGCCTACCCTGTCACGTACCATCGACTCGGTAAGGAGGATCGGCGGAAACCGCGTAAAGCACGTCATTGTTGCGCCGGCTGCTGCCTGCCGGATGATCAGGGAAAAGTACCCCCACCTGACCGTGCTTCAGGAACCAACTCATTCCAGGGGTATCTACTCTGCCCTGAATTTTGGCCTAAAGACATTTGCCCGCGAATACAAATACCTCACCTACATTAATGATGATGATTTTTGGTATCCGGAGTTCCAGGTTCTGTTTCAGGCTATGGATGAGAAAGATACTGACGTCGTTTACGGGCGCGTCAATTTTCTCGATGCCGAAGGTCATGTGATCGGAGAACAAACTTCCTCACCACGCTATAAAGATTTTGGGAATCTGCTCTATCAGGAGGTAATCCTGTTTACGCAACAGGCCACCCTGACCCGCAGCGAATTATTCCTCCGGCTGGGTGGATTCGATGAGAGTTTCAAGCTGATCGCCGATACCAAGTTTTGGCTGGAAGCCATCCAGGCAAAAGCAAAATTCAGGTATATCAATAAGATCTGCGCGGCATACACCATGCACGACGGACAATTGTCGGCGAACAAAAAACTTCAAAGGGAGGAGCATGAGCAACTGGTGCTGCTGAATGAGATCGCCAACCCGTTCAAGGTCATGTTCGATGTGTTGCTTTTCAGATTATGGAATTTGAGGATCTATTTGAAGAGATTAAAAAACAAGTTGTCACGCAGCCGGATCAATTACCTGAAGGCCGTGAAACTTCTGCTAAAAGTCATGGTTGTCCTTATACCGTGATCGGCCTGAGATGACCTCCCGGGATTTCTGAAATGATAAAAAATTCACTTATGAAAATTTGCTTTGTAACCACCGGCGATATTAGGCGGATCGCCACATCAAAAAGAGCGTTGGGAATGGCTGCACCGCTCTCGTCATCGGGGTGGGAGGTACACATCCTGATGGAAGACACGGAAGAGAACAGGCACCGGGCAGATCTTGAATGTCCTGCTTCCGTCAAGGTTCATTTTTTTCCGCGAAGCACAGCCCTTGGAGAAGTCCGCATCAAGAACAGGATGATCCGTCACATCAGGCCTGATTTTATTTATCTGTGTGCCTTTGTATTCCGGAACATCGTTTCATCGCCGCCGGGATGCAGAAAACTGGCAGAACACTCCGAATTGCAATCCGGGATCCCCGATATCAAAGGGTTCCGGAAATTAACTGTTTTACTTTTTGAATATTACTCCGTATGGTATTCGGATGGTTTATTATCTGCAAGCAAGTATCTGGAAGACCTTTACTGTACCAGGGCAAGAAGAACAGGAAGGAGGAACCTGCCCGTTTTATACTTTCCCTATGCTTTTTCCGAAAGTCTGCATCAGCCTGTCAGCCTTGGTGTCGATCACCCGCTGAACAGGAAATACCAGGGGAAACGCGTATTTCTGTATCTGGGAACGATCACCCGGAATTATGGCGCCTTCACGATGATCCGGGCTTTTGAACAGTTGCCGCATCTGAGGGATCAGGCCCGCCTGGTGCTGATCGGTAGAGGAAGACATCTGGAAGAAGCAAAAAGTTATATCTTATCCAGGAAGCTGACCGACTACATTGAGCTGCCCGGGTTCGTGGAGGAAGAAGATATCAGGTACTATTTTTCAGTGGCCAGCGCTTTCATCTCTCCCATGAACGATACCGTTCAGGATTGGGCGCGCTGTCCCAGCAAACTTTTCATGTATCTCCCTTACCGGAAGCCTGTGCTTACCTGCCGGATCGGAGAGCCCGTGACCGTGTTGAACGGCGCTGCTGTCTATTACAAGAGCGGCTCGGCAAATGACATGGCTCATCAAATAGAAAATATGTTTACTCAAAATGAGTGGGAAGCAGATTCAAAGCCTCATTTGCATTCCTGGAACCAACGCACAAAAGAATTTGATTCATGGATACGCTCACGCTTCAACAAATAAAACCGGTGACCTCCGGGCCCGGGCATCATCTTTTTGGATTCCATGACCTCCCGGCGTGGAATGCCGCGGGCGACAGGCTTGTTGCCCTTGAAGTAGCCGATATACGGACTCCGCCCGATCCTTCGGTTCATTATCCTGTAGGATATGCCGATGAGGAGGGTACTTTTGTCCCGTTCGGTACAACCCGGACATTTAATTATCCGCAGGGCGCCCGGCAACA
>CAZOYZ010000125.1:0-11768 GCA_964584045.1 uncultured Prolixibacteraceae bacterium
CGCCGGAAGCGAAAGAAAAACTGAATTTGCTCAACCAGACCGTAGACCTGTTCAATATCACCATAAAACCGGATAACCTGAATGAATTGATGCGAAAAGGGAAGCAGGTTCTGGAAGATCTTTCCAGGTGAAGATCTTTCACAATTCTGTGTCTGAGGTGAGCGAGATGTTTGTAACTTTGGCGGCGTAAGCGGCCAAATTATGGATCCATTTCATCAGACAGGCACGGACGTCTTCAACTGGCAGGAGTTCCTTGGAGGAGACAGGGAGGCGCTGGGAAATATCTTTCGCCGGTATTTCTCTGATCTGTTTGCTTACGGCCTGAAAATAATGGCCTCGGACGACCTGGTCAAGGACCACATCCAGGAACTGTTTGTTCGTTTGTGGGAAAAGCGTTCGCAGTTGGGGATGGTACGAAATGTGAAAGTTTACCTGCTGGTCAGCCTGAAGAACGATCTGTTGCAGGCGATGAGGAACACCCGCCAGGAGCGGTGGGATCCGGCTGTTGCAGGCAGCCAGTTTGCCATTTCCTTTGAGGATCTTATTATTGAGAAAGAACAGGAAGCCGAATTAGCCCAAAAAGTAGCCTCCTGTCTTGAAACACTTACGGCCCGACAGCGGGAAGTCATTTATCTCCGGTTTTATCATAACCTGGATTTCCCGCACTTGGCTGAGGTGATGGAAATGAATGTTCAGTCGGTGAGGAACCTCTTGTTCCGCACCCTTGAAAAGTTGCGAAAAGAAGCAGACAACAGCGGTATTCAACAGGGCGGGAACATTGAACTTATCTTATTTAGCCTGTTTAAGCCAACAAAAAGCCTTGATTATCAAGTATTTTTCACTTAATTTGAGTTTTGGTTTGTTCAGATGAGCAATCGATTTTTTTACCGGCGTCGACCCGGAATTAGGAAATTTTAAAAAAAAATTAAGAATGATTGAGTATAAGAGGCTTTTTTTTTCATCTTCTTTCCGGAATACGATAAAAAATGGATCAACGCGATCAACATATCTATGAAGGACTGCTGGCTGACAGCCGGTTTGTTCTTTGGGCTTCAGGCAGGAATGAAGCGGACCGCTTTTATTGGGAACAATGGAAGAAGAGTCACCCTGATTCACTCGATCCGTTCAATCAGGCCTGCCGCACTGTTCAGATGCTGAAGTTTAAATCTCCTGCAGTTTCTTTGCAGGAAATATCTGAACGCTGGCTTCAGTCAAAAAGGAACATGAAGCTTCGTTTTGTTCCCCGCCCGGATCCTGTTTTCTGGTACAGACGGATAGCCGGGGTACTCCTTCTTCCTTTACTCATGCTTACCCTCTGGTTCTATTACAGCCAGCGTCAAATAAAGGCTGGGTACAGCCAGTTGAGCGAATACAGCCAAAAGAAGACGATCCGGGTAACGGCGCCTTTGGGAGCTCAGCTCGATGTGGTGCTTCCCGACGGGTCGAGAGCCTGGCTGAACTCCGGTTCCGAGATCAGCTATCCTGCCTGTTTTACCCAGGGGAAACGAGAGGTCGAAATGTCGGGAGAGGTCTATTTCCAGGTGTCGAAAAGCCAGGATGTGTTTATCGTGAACAATCCCGGTCCGACGATAAACGTATACGGAACCGCGTTTAATGTTCATGCTTATCCCGACGAAAAAGAAATGACGGTGGCGCTGGCGGAAGGGACGATCGCGCTGGAGAAAGACGGGAAGGAACTCGTGATGAACCCGGGTGAAGTTGTCTTTTTCGACGCATCAACCGGACGTTTGACAAGGCAGGAAACAGCCGTTTATCCATATACCTGCTGGCGCGAGGGGAAATACATTTTCAGGAATACCCCGCTGGTATCCATATTAAAAACGTTGGAAAGAAGATATCGGGTCACCATCCGTTTGGATGATCCCAGTCTGAGCCATTTCAAATATAATGCCACCATCAAAGGGGAACCCTTGGAACAAATTCTGGAACTGATGACATTCTCAGCGCCCATAAAATATGAGTATAAAAGACAACAACTTCAAACAGACGGCAGTTATTCGCAGGCCGAAGTAAGACTTTGGAGAGATACAAGCAAACGAATTGATCTTAAACATTAAAGCCTATGGAAAAAATAAAAGATGCAGGCCATGCGGCAAACATCCCTGCATCTCAATTTGATAATTCGTGTAATAATTAATCAGTACAAATTTATGAAAAAAAAACAACATGACACGCCGGCAAAAGCGGCCGGTATGTTTAAGATTTTTAGAGTTATGAGATTTACTTTTTTTTTGACATTAGTCTGCGTGATCCAGGTGTTTGCAGGAAAAGGCTTTTCGCAGGCCATCAGTTTAACACTGGAACTTAGGAACGCGAGTATCGAAAATGTGCTTCTGAACATTGAAGAACAAAGTCGGTATGTTTTTCTTTACAACAAAGATCTGATCGATGTAAGCCGGAAGGTGGATGTCCGGTTTAAAGACGCTAATGTTGAAGAAGTTTTAGAGTCAGTTTTTAGTGGAACCAGGGTGAAGTACCGAATTATTGATTATCAGATAGCTCTTAGCCCTGGTTATATGGAGCAATCGCAAAAGCTGCATATTAGTGGCCAAGTCACCGACTCCTCGGGCTCTCCTCTTCCTGGCGTAACAATAGTAATAAAAGGTAATCCCCAAGGAACTATTACTGATGCTAATGGAGATTATTTTCTTTCAAATGTACCAGAAGATGCGACATTGGTGCTTTCTTTTGTCGGGATGAAGACACAGGAAATATCGGTTACAGGAAAAACTACGATTAATGTGGTAATGCAGGAAGAAACGTTTGGCATTGACGAAGTCGTTGCGATTGGTTATGGAATGCAAAAGAAGGTTAATCTGACAGGTTCTGTTGCATCGGTTGCCGTTGATGAACTGGAGAAAAGGCCTGTAACCAACACCATCTTTGCTCTTCAGGGAAAAGTAACAGGATTAAGAATTGTTCAAAAAACAGGTATACCCGGGAGAGAAGGTCTTTCACTTGAGCTTCGCGGGGCTAGTTCGTGGGGAACCGGTACAACACCTCTGGTATTGGTTGACGGTGTTGTCGGTTCGCTTGAAAATTTGCCTTCAACCGATATTGAAAGTATTTCTGTTCTCAAGGATGCGGCTTCTGCTTCCATTTATGGTTCACGTGCAGCCAACGGGGTGATCCTTGTAACAACAAAGCAAGGGAAGGTCGGGAAACCAGTTTTTTCGTACAATACGATTATCGGAGCTCAGTCGGCCACCGATACGCCGGACCAGATATGGAACTCAGTGCAGTACATGACGCTTTTTAACAAGGCCGTGGAACGCGGCGCTCTTGCTGCAAATCCTTTCCCTCAAAGCATTATTGATTTATACTCCGGACAGAGCAGGGACAAGATGGCGTATCCGGACTTTAACTGGAATAAGGCAGTGTGGAGGACAGCCCTGATGCAACAGCATAATATTGAAGTAAATGGGGGTACCGATATTTTCAAATACAATATTTCATCTGGTTTCCTGGATCAGGATGGCGCCTTGCGTTGGCATGGCTACAAGCGTTATAATGGCTTAGCAAATTTATCGGCAAAAATTAACAAATATGTTACTGTTGGATCCAATATTACCTATTTGTATGGTAAATCCACTTCTCCGTATTATGAAAACACAGATTTTATGCTGATGTATATGACCCAGTCGCCAATGATCAGGCCTTATCTTCCCGATGGCAGCGGACGGTATTCAGACCGGGTTGTGCCAACGGGCATCGGTGGAACTGCAAATAACCGTAATCCGTTTTGGATAGGGAAAGAAACGTATAGCAAGTATGAGGACTGGCAGGCCAATATCCAGGGCTGGATTGATATAGACTTTCTCCACAGAAAAGATATGTCCTTAAAGTGGAGCACCAAATATGCAAGCAGGTATGCTCTTCAGTTCCAGAATATTTATCACTATACGACTGACAGTTATTATTATTTGAAAGAGTCGGATTATTCGGAAAGTGTCCGCGATGAATACATCCTTTCAGGGGAGGCATTTGGACCGGGATTTTACGGGATAAAAAATTATGATCACCGGACTACGCTAAATACACTTTTTTCAACGTTAGCTTGGAGTTGGCAACGAGATGATCATGAGATATCGGCTCTGGCCGGGTATAGCCAGGAATCACAGAAATACAGGTGGCTTGGCGGGCAACGGATCGAATTTCCTGTTAAAACGATGTATGAGCTTGACGGTATGGGATCATCGAATCAATCTACTACAGGAGGTTTGACTGAGTGGGCTTTCCGGTCATTTTTTTGCAGGGCAAATTATGCTTTCCGGGGCAAATATCTCTTCGAGGGAAATTTCAGGTATGATGGTACATCCAAAATTTCCGAGGATAACCGGTGGGGCTTTTTCCCGTCGGCTTCGGTTGCATGGAGACTTAGCGAAGAAGGCTTTATTAAAGATAACATGAACTGGATCAATAACCTGAAGATCCGGGTTTCTTACGGGTTGTTAGGTAATGCTGACATTGGGGATTATCCTTACCAGGAAACGTACTCAACCACCTCGTATGGGTTCGGTGAAAATGCAGAACAAGGAGTTGTTCAGACTTCCTTTAAAAATAAGAAACTTGAATGGGAAAAAACGAAAATCACGAATATCGGGTTAGACTTTAACTTCAAAAATGATATTTTTTACGGAATAATTGACGTTTATAATAAATACACCACTGGCATTCTAGCAAGTGCGAGCATTCCGTCAAGTGCCGGATTAAGTGCATCAACCATCAATTACGGTGAGTTTAAAAACTATGGGTTTGAGCTTTTACTTGGGCATACAAATAAGGTGGGAGAACTGACATACAATATTAATGCCCAGATTAGTGTAAACCGGAATAAGGTGATGAAGTACCCGGCGCCGAGTTATGGCACCCGTGTGATTGAAGAAGGCAAACCATATAGGGATTATTATTTGTATGAATGTACGGGAATTTTTAAATCGAAGGAAGAATTGGATGCTGTTGAAACGCCGGGAAATCCGCGGTTAGGTGACCTTAAATTTAAAGACCAGACTGGAGACGATAAAATTACCGGAGCTGACAGGGTCCGGATGGAAGGAGCTTATCCTGATTTTATTTATTCGTTTGGCGCAAACTGTACATGGAAAAATTTTGATCTTTATATGTTCTTCCAGGGAGTGGAAGGTCAAAAATATTTGCTCAACAACTGGGGAATTTTTCCGTTCCAACAAGCTTCATCACCTCATCCAATGTATCTTCATGCTTACAATCCGGAAACAAATCCTGATTCTGATATACCGGCAATTCACGGATCAGGTTATACACCAATGACCGGAGGAACGGCAAAAGGCTCGAACTATTATCTGAAAGATGCTTCGTACCTTCGGTTGAAAAGTATCCAGTTCGGATATAGCCTGTCGCCGTCGCTTCTGAAATCTGTTGGTATTTCCCAGCTCCGGATTTTCATTGGAGGAGATAACCTGCTGACATTTACTAAGTTTTTCGACAGTGATCCCGAACGATCCGGAGATGGAAGAGCATGCGAGTATCCTCAGGTAAAAACTCTTTCAATAGGGTTTAATCTGAAGTTTTAACCACTAAAATTTATGATGATATGAAAGCAAAAATATTTATCACTTCAATATTTGTGTTACTGGTGTTGTTTCAGGGCTGCGATGAAGACTATCTGGAAAAGTATCCTACAACCAGTATTGCTGCCGGAACTTTTTGGAAATCGGAAAGCGATGTGGAAATGGGATTGGCCGGATGTTATTCAAAACTTAAAGGCGATTATTTAACGTGGACAAGAAGTACCTTGGATGCTGCCGTAGATAATGGTTATTGCAAAGGATATTATAATGCGAATTATAACACCCAGACCGGAACTCTCGATGCCAATAACTGCGGTATTCAAAGTAGTTTATACAGTGCCGCGTATTCTGGCATTGCAGCCTGCAACGTTTTTTTGATGAATTTTAAGAAAGCAGGCTTACTTGAAGCAACGGCAAATGTTTATGAGGCTGAGGCAAGGTTTCTGCGGGCATTCTTCTATTTTGAATTGGTACAACGCTGGGGGGGAGTTGTTATTTATAAAGAAGTTCCAAGTAATATCGATGACTTGAAAATTGCAAAATCAAGCGAAGATGATGTGTATAATTTTATCGTAGAAGACCTCAGTTTTGCTGTTTCCAATCTTCCGGATAAAGCTTATGGCGACGGTCATGCCGTAAAAGCAACTGCGCAGGCATTACAGGCCCGGATCGCCTTGTTCAGAAGTAAGTGGGACGATGTGATAGCGCTTACTAATGCCATTATTTCATCACAAAGATATTCATTGGCAACTGATTTACGCTCTTGTTTTATAGATCAGGAAGGTCAGCGTTCCTGTCCTGAAATTGTTTTCTCAATAAAATATCTGAGCACTGCCGATGGCCGTCAATTAGAAACAGATTATGGTTCTGAGGTTTGTCTCTTTCGTGAATCCGGGCTAGTACCGACAAAAGATATTATCGATGAATATGAAACAGGCGATTTGCGTTTGAAAAAATGGTATTTTGAATCTCCTGACATGAATACATTCACTCGTGAAGATGGCTTTGTGTACACCGGATGTGAGACTATGTATACTTACTATGGACTTATTAAGTTCGCGGCGGTCTGGGATGATCAACTATACCAGTCTGCTATGCGCAGCATTGTTACCGGACACGATTTTGTATTATTCCGCTTGACTGAGATTTACCTGATGTATGCCGAAGCGATGGTCGAAAAAGGAGGCGGGGCAACCAGCGATGTCAATGCTCTGAAATATGTGAACGAAATCCGTTCCCGTGCAAATGTTTCTTCTTTTACTACGCTTACAAGGGAGGATATACGGAAGGAACGCCGCCGGGAAATGGCATTTGAAGGATTACGTTATTTCGACATTCAACGGTGGAAAACAGGATCTGAAATCGATGGGAAAGTGATTTTTGGGACTAATACGATTAAATGGAAAAATCAGTTTTATCTCTGGCCGTTTTCTCAAAGTGAATTAGATATTAATACAAATCTTGTTCAAAATGACGGATACTAGCTGCAGAGAACAATCATTTCTTGCCTTTTTTTGAGATACTTTGTCATTGATGGATTGGTTGGCTGAAGCAGGTATTCCAGGAATAAATACATTTGAATTTTAAACATGAAGGAGGAGAACATTTTTTCTCCTCCCTACCTTTAGCGTTATTCTAAAAATAGCAGCAACTAAAATTTAAAAAAATAAACAGAGATGAAGATAAAAGCCATAATTACTGTTTTGTTTGTTTTAGCAGGTTTTGTAGCGAATACTAATACTTCTAAACGCGACCGCTATGAAGGGGAATTTTGTTCCGGTTCAGGAGATGTTAACTTTCTTCGTTTAATTGACGAGTCGTTTGCCTTCTTTAATCCAAATCCTGTTGTCCCTAATCTGACAATGATTTACAGTCCCGAATGGGACACTTTTGTTGAAGGGGCCGGATGGGATGCCTGGTGGATTCAGAACAGTTATGGTTTTTCTTATGCTGCGACTCCATTTTTGCAGGAACCTTGGTTTTCTTTGCTTCAGCAGTCATGGGATCTTTTTTGGAATAACCAGGGGAACGGCAAACGCATGGGAAGACCTGGCATTGATGGTCAGCCGGTTACAACAAGTCCATTGATGGCGCTGGTGGCCCCCAATGGCAGCCTTGGAGATGCTGCCCGCCCAACAGAAATAATATATAAACAAGGCGATGGCGATATTAAAATTCACGATTGGTTTTATGAAGCTACGGCTGCTGGTTTGGTGATGCAGTCCGAAATTTTGTTGACCAGCCGTGACTTAAAATCAATTAAATACTATTTGCCAAGAATGGAAAGGGCATGTGATTTTATCGAGGAGACACGTGATCCAAGGAACAACCTGTTTTTTGTTGGCCCAGCCTGTAATCTTCTGGCGCCTAGTTACGGCGGGGTAAAACAACCTGACGGTTCTTTCGGGAAAGGATATCTCTCAGGGCTTTCAATTACCTATCTGGCAGCATTGGATCGGATGGTTGAACTTTATAAACTTATTGGTGACACGGAAAAACTTTTAGAATATGAACAGCGGCAGAAGATCACACGCGAATCGTTAAAGTTGCTACTTACGCCTGAAGGCTATTTCATTAAAAGTCTGGAATCGGGAGGTATTAAGCATGGCGTTCTCGGCCAAGAACAATATGGTTATCTTGAGGGGGTAGCCAATACCGATGCAGTGGCCTTGCGGGTGGTTGATAATAACCTGGCTGAAAGTATTTATAAGCGGATTGCAACCTTTCCGGCAATCCGTCCGTTTGACTTTTTGCTGACCAATGCACCAGGGCTGGACGACACTTACTGGAATTGGGGCAATACAACTGGTAAAGGTATGGATGGTATGCACGAGTTTGGTTGCTGGGTAAACGGAGGTGCCTGGGGGACTGTTGAAGGCAGAGCTATTCTGATGTATTACCGTTTGAATAAGTTCGATGATATTTATCGTTCTGCAACGCGGGCGATGAAGTGGGCAAAGGATTTTCGAATGGATGCTCCCTGGTCGCAGCAGGGCGAAAACACTGAAAATCAGTGGTCAGATAAAGGAAAACACAGGTTTGGCGGTGTGGCAGTGATGGTCGATAATTTTGCCATTCCCGCCGCAACAATCCGTGGGCTTTTTGATTATGATTATCGTTCTGATCGTCTCATTTTACATCCCCACATCCCAGCTTCCATTACTCAGTTCACCCAGAAACAACCTGTCCGGTTCGGAAATAAAGAACTTCTTTTGTCATGTAATAATGGCGGATATAAAGTTAGTCAGGTTAAAGTTAACGGGAAAAAAATAAATATCAGTTCGGAGGATGAAATAGTGCTGTTTTATGAGGATCTGCCGGCAAAAGCCGAGATAGAAATTACGACCAACGGGGGTGGATGGTCAAGTGCGAAAGAAGAGAATGATTATCCGGCAATTCCGGCACTTGTTACGAAGGAAAGAGATAAGATAGATTCAGACAAGGAATTACCTGAGTTGTTGAAAAAGCCATTTGCCATCCTCTCGGCAATGAAGAAACTAATAGAGAATGAGCCCGGTGTCGGTTACGAAAGGGCCTTTGTTGATGTTGCATTAAAATCGTGTAAAGATTGTCAGGCACGTGTAACAATCAATCCCGGAGAGGGTTATTACAGAGCGGTTACTGAAAAACGGAAAGAGGATATTATTAAATTTTACGAGTTGGCCGCATTGTCGATGTATAACGGTTTTGTCAATAAAATGGCTAAGTATATTGAAGAAGGTGATCCCCGGCAAAAACATATTTCCAGGTTGTTTTTCGGAATTCAAGAATAAGCTTATCGTAATGGATCATAAGGAATCACATTCATCAGGTAAAAGAAAGAATATTTCCCGCAGGAACTTCATAAGCTATACTGCTGCAGGAACAGCAATGATTGCTCTAAAACCAGGAACCAAACTGATGGCGGATGACACTCTCCCTGACGGAGGATGGCCGGGAGATGCCCCGGATTTTAGGTTTCACATGATAGGACACGGGCATATTGATCCGGTATGGCTTTGGCCATGGAGTGAAGGTGTGTCTATTGTTCACAGCACTTTCCGTTCTGCCCTCGACAGGATGAACGAAACAGCCGGGTTTATATTTAGTGCCAGTTCTGCCCTGTTTTATCAGTGGGTTGCCGAAAATGATCCGTCAATGCTGGAAGAGATAAGAAAGAGAGTTGATGAAGGTCGCTGGAATATTGTTGGGGGATGGTGGGTGGAACCGGATATGAATATCCCTTGCGGCGAAGCAATGGTCAGGCAAGGATTATACGGGCAGTTGACCTTTCAGCGCCTCCTAGGCCATCGGGCGAAGGTTGCATTTAATCCTGATGCATTTGGCCATGCGAATACACTCCCCCAGATTCTCAAATTGCAGGGAATGGATAGCTATATTTTTATGAGGCCCAGACCAGATGAAAAAACACTTCCTGCTGATCTTTTTTGGTGGGAGGGGGCAGATGGTACCCTTACCCTGACCTCTCGAATTCCGATAGGTTATAATAATAAAGGATCGGTCAGGAACCGCATTGAAACAATACTTTCCGATTTTCGCGATCAGCGGATAAAGAGATTTATGTCATTCTATGGCGTAGGCGACCACGGGGGAGGAGCAACCAGGGAAAACCTTCGTTCTGTTGAAGAATTAAAGTTTGATAAAAATGCCCCTGCAGTTTCTTTCAGTAGCGTCGATCGTTATTTCGAGGAAATCCGGTCAGCAAAGAATATAGATATTCCGGCAGTAAAAGACGATCTTCAGCATCACGCAGTTGGCTGCTATACGGCTGATTCGGAGATTAAAAAAAGGAATCAGCAATCGGAAGTCGCTTTGTGTGTTGCAGAGAAAATAGCAGCTTTAGGGTCTGTTGTATGGGGTTGTATTTATCCTAAAAGAGAGTTTGATGCAGCATGGCGTAGGGTATTGTTTCTTCAGTTTCATGATAGCCTGGCCGGGACTTCGTTGCCAGAACATTCGCAGTTTGCATGGAATGGATTTGGCCGTGCCCTCGATATTGCACATCAGGGAATGTATATGGCTGTTCAGAAACTGGAGTGGCAGATAGCTGCTGAAGATCCGGAATCGCAGTACCTGTTGGCCTTTAATCCGCATTCCTGGGAAGTCCGGGAAAATATAAGCTGTGATTTTCAATGGGAAAGGCATGAATTTTCTCTTGTTGAAGATGAACGGGGGCATCCTCTGCCCAGTCAGTGGGCGAAAGCATCTATCGAAACAGGCAACCGCAAAAAGCTGATTGTCAATGTAACAATCCCTGCCATGGGATATCGCCAGATACGCTTAAAACATGGTGTCCCTACTTCGGTTAGCAATGGGGTGAAAGCAGGTAAGACCAGCCTGGAAAATGAAATTCTCCGTATCGATTTTTCGGATGATGGAACAATCGGAATATTTGACAAAGAAAACAGGAAAAATGTATTTGAAAATACGAAAGGTGCATGCCGGGCTGTAGTGATAGATGACCCCAGCGATACGTGGAGTCATGGTGTAAAATCATTTTCCAATGAGATCGGAACATTCGGAAATGCGGTTATAAAATTATTGGAAAACGGTCCGTTACAAGCGAAAATGCGTGTGCAGACGACATACGGGAACTCGGTTCTTGCTATCGACTGGAAGCTTTGTGCGGGTTCACGTAATCTGGAAGCAGAGGTAACCCTTGATTGGCACGAACAGCTGAAGATGCTGAAATTCTCTTTCCCAGTTGGTGTTGAATCACCGGTTTCGACCTATGAAACACCTTACGGGCATATTGTACGTCCTGTAAACGGAGATGAGAATCCGGGACAACGATGGGTCGATTTAAGTGGCCAAGATAATGGCAAAGGTTATGGGCTTACGATTATCAACGATGCCAAATATGGTTACAGCGTACTTGACAACGATATGCGGATTTCCGTTGCTCGTTCTGCCGTGTATGCACATCATGCTCCAATGGTATTGGATATGAACGAAGAACATATCTGGATGGACCAGGGAATACAGACATTTCGGATGCTTTTGTTCCCTCATGCAGACACGTGGAGAGAGAATAATGTGGTAAAGATATCACAAGGATTTATTGCTCCTCTCATTACTATTTATCAGGGGATACACGGAGGAACAATGCCCAAAGCAAATTCCTTTCTTACTGTTAGTGTACCGAATGTTAATGTTGCCGCTATTAAATTGTCTGAAACAGGAGAAGACATTATTCTA
>CAZOYZ010000126.1:0-5437 GCA_964584045.1 uncultured Prolixibacteraceae bacterium
TCTTATCCAGGATGATCATGGTCAGTGATCCCAGCAGGTTGAAGGAAGCAATGACCAGAATAAAACTGAGGATCAGGAAACTGCTCCATTTTTCCGACTTCATCACCTTATAAATGAATTCATGCTGTTCGTAACGGTCCTGCACCTTAAAACGCGTTCCGAGCAATTCTCTGACTCTGCTCTTTATCTCATCCATGCGGGCATCTTCGTCCAGTTTCAATTCAAGGGACGTTACCTTTTGATCTTCCAATTCAAAGACCGACCGGGCAAACCGGATGGGGACAAGGATATACTTGCTGTCTATCTCCTGCTGAACCGAAAAAATCCCGGAGGGGAACAGGTATCCTTCGTTGAAGGCATTCCGGAAGTTCAGGGGACCTTTTTGTTCCTTTTTTGGATAATAAACATGAATGGGGTCGATAAATTTTAATCCTACCGAAAGATCAAAAGCCACACCCTGTCCGATCACGGTATATTTAAATGAATCCTTCTCCAGCACAAACCCTCCGCCGGTAAGCACCGTATCCAGGCCTGTAAACAACCCGTAATCCGGCCCGACGCCCTTTACGACCGCATATTTCTGGCGGCCGTCGTACTCAAGCAAAGCATTTTCCTCAACCACGGCGGCGTACGCCGCCACTCCTTTTAGCTGGGTCACTTCCGGAAAGCCCGGTTCATCCAGTGAAAAGCTTTTCCCTTCCGCGACAGTAACCTTCAGATCCGGATCAAAGCTCGACAGCATATTCCCGATAAAGGAATCGATCCCGTTAAATGCGGAAAGAACCACAATAAGCGCGGTGGTCCCCACTGCCACGCCAACTACGGAAATGGCCGATATCAGATTAATGACGTTGACTGATTTTTTTGAGATCAGATACCGTTGCGCTATGTGGAATGCAAGCTTCAATTATTTATAGGCTTTTACGATTAAACCTGTTCCGGCTGAATGCCGTCCGTGCACATCAAGGCAATTCAAAATTGCCGCCGGCGGATAAACGACCAGGTAATAAAACGGAAGCAGCGCAAAAAATAACTTGCTCAGACCTAAAAGGAGGATGGGGTATTTCATTGTCAACCGCCAGGATAATTTACCGGCAGCACCATAGGAATAACGGGCTTCAACCCTGGAAAAGCCTGCCGATCTCAGCTTATCGGCAATCTCCTGAATATTGTAGCCGTTCCTGACATGTTCCTCAATAAACCCGCGCGCACTTTCTTCATGATGGTGCACGTCCGAACCGCCCTGATCGGATGGGGTCGAAATCAGCAGCATACCATTGCTTTTCAAAGATTGGTGAAAATTCTCAAATACCCGCACATCTTCCTCAATATGCTCCATCACGTCGACAGAAAGGATAAGATCGAACTGTTGCGGTCTGACAAACCCGACAAGGTCTTCCACCTGAAAGTGGACCCTCGAATCCTCTCCGATCTGATTAAAAAACGTGTTACACTGCCCGATCTGTTCTTCCTTTACATCGACAGCCAGGATAATGGCGTTGCGAAACATCCGGCTCATCCGGTACGTGTACTGTCCGAAACCTGAACCCGCGTCCAAAATGACAAAAGCCTGTTCAGGGCTAAGCCTTCTGAGCTCTTTTCTTACATGCCAGGCACGTAATAAAAGCACGTCGAGCAAACGGTAAAATATCTTTCTCAATACCGGAGTCTGACCGAAAACCTTTCCCAGTGAATGTTTGATCGGATCGTACTTCATAATCAGGACTTAAGGAGCCGGTCAATATTCTCGATATAGTCCAGACTGTCGTCAATATAGAATTCCAGCTCCGGGATGATCCGTATCTGCTTTCCGACGCGGCGACCCAAAATACCCCTGATGCGCGGGTTGGCAATGCGTATCTCCTTCAGGATTTCCTTTTTATTGTCGCCGGGAAAAATGCTGACGTGAACCCGTGCCAATGACAGGTCGGGAGTGACACGTACTACCGTGACACTGATCATGACTCCCATAAACATGGTCCTGCTCTCCTGCTGAAAGATGCCGGCCAGTTCTTTCTGGAGCAACCGGTTTATCTTTTGTTGTCGTGTTGATTCCATAATTCTAATTTTTTTAATTCTTTCCCGCGAAAGCAGGAATGCGTATTCAATAGCCTCATTCCCGTGCAGGCAGGAAACTGCTTGTTTCAACCAATTCCTGCTGCCGGCGGAATCCGGGTATCTCTACGGAGATTCCTGCAGTGGCAGAAAAGCCTGCAGCCTGCAAAGTTAAACAAATTAACGGAAACCGGTCTTCAATAAATTCCCGGTGGCTTAACGACTAGCCCGACAAAAAAAGGACCCTCTCAGGCCCTGTGCGAAAACGTGTGACGATCACAACAGGTGATGAGACAGCCCTTTTGTATTACCGTTGCTTATATTCTGAATTTATTTGGGAAGCGGGTAACCTTTTATTTTTTCCAGATTAGCCCTTATCTCAGACTCCGGATATTCATAGTCGGACAATTCTCCCGACATATATTTGTCATATCCTACCAGATCCATTAACCCATGCCCGGAGAAATTGAAAAGGATCACCTTTTCTTTTCGTTCTTCCTTAGCTTGCTTTGCTTCGCGGATAACCTGCGCAATGGCATGGGTGGTTTCGGGAGCGGGAATGATCCCTTCCGTTTTTGAAAACAACAATCCGGCTTCGAAGCATTCGCTTTGATGAATGGCCTGTGCTTCCATCAGCCCGTCACGCAATGCAGCGCTGACCAGCGGAGCCATTCCGTGATAGCGCAGCCCGCCTGCATGGATGGGGGCGGCGACAAAGTTATGGCCTAGACTGTTCATCGCCAGCAGAGGAGTCATTTTCGCCACGTCGCCATGGTCATACACAAAAGGCGCCTTGGTTAAACTGGGACATGAGAATGGTTCAACACCGATAATGCGAATATCAGCTCCGTTGATCTTGTCGCTCATGAAGGGGAACGAAATCCCGGCAAAGTTACTTCCGCCGCCGCAACAGCCGATAATGATATCCGGCTTTTTGATGCCTGCAAGGGCAAGTTGCTTTTTGGCTTCCAGACCAATAATGGTTTGATGTAACATCACATGATTCAGCACGGACCCCAGCGAATAACGGGTTTGACCGGTCGGATCGGTGACCGCTTCCTCCACAGCTTCCGAAATAGCGATACCCAACGACCCGGGAGTATCCGGATACTGAGCCAGGATGTCACGTCCGGCCTGGGTCTCCGTACTGGGGCTCGCGATACAGGTTCCGCCCCAGGTCTGCATCATCAGCTTCCGGAAAGGCTTCTGTTCAAAACTCACTCTCACCATAAAAACCTTGCACTCGATACCTCCAATCTGTGCACAGGCAAAAGCCAGCGCCGACCCCCATTGACCGGCACCGGTTTCGGTAGTCAGTCTTTTGATACCAAATTGTTTATTGTACCATGCCTGAGCCACCGCAGTATTCGGCTTGTGACTCCCCGCCGGCGAAACGCTTTCGTTCTTGTAGAAAATCTTGGCAGGGGTTCCCAGGGCTTCCTCCAGTTCATAGGCACGAATCAAAGGACTTGGACGCCATTTGAACAGGATCTGACGAATTTCTTCAGGTATATCGATCCACCGTTCCTGGCTCACTTCCTGCTCGATCAGGTTCATCGGAAAAACAGGCGCAAGTTGCTCAGGCCTTACCGGTTGCCCGTCAGGTCCAAGAGGCGGATTCAGAGGAGATGGCAGGTCAGGTGCCAGATTATACCATTGTTTAGGCATATCAGCCTCACTCAGGAAAATTTTTTTTTGTCTGGTCATAGTCATTCTGTTTATTCGATTTTTTGTTAGTTATGATATTACTTAAAGCTTTTTCTACAAAAAAATCAGGCCATGCTGCGTAAACAACATGGCCTGGCATATCTTACCCCCTAGGAAACGTTTACGCAACTTCTCTGAAGCTGCGCCACCAATTTCTCCTATAAGATGTTTTGATCATCAGTTTATTCAATTTTGCTCCAAAAGTAAGTATTATTTTCAATCTGATCAATATTTTTTGCATTGAATTCATGTTTTTTATTCCATCTTTCCCTCAGTTTCATTTCTGCTTGCGGAGGAATCTCCTGAATAACCGGGAAAGATGCCCGCTTACGCAGGATTGATTTCTTAAAACATCATTGTGAAAAATTTAGTTTTTTGTTTCGGCGATTCAGCTTATTTTTGCAAACTCAATCCAACCCGCGGAATTTGGAATGCAGATCGAACCGGATCGTTGTGATTGAATGTGTTTTATTTTTTGATTATTTTTTTGGCTTGCATCTTGATACTTGATACTTGTGTCTCGTGTCCTGATACCTGATACTTTCATTTATGAAACGACCTATTGTAGTAAGTGGCATCCGCCCAACGGGAAACCTGCACCTGGGGAATTATTTCGGTGCAGTGCGCAATTTTTTGAGTATGCAGGAAGATTATCACTGCTTCTTCTTTATTGCTGATATCCATTCCCTGACCACACATCCCCACCCCGACAATCTGCAGGCAAGTGTCAGGCAGGTTCTCGCCGAATATCTGGCCTGTGGCATCGATCCGGAAAAGGCGGCCATTTACATACAAAGCGATGTGCCGGAAGTCCTGGAGTTATACACGTACCTGAATATGAACGCCTACCTGGGCGAACTGGAACGCACCACGTCATTTAAGGACAAAGCGAGAAAACAGCCGGACAATGTCAACGCAGGACTGCTCACGTATCCGGTGCTGATGGCAGCCGATATCATCATTCACAAGGCAAACTTTGTACCTGTGGGTAAAGATCAGGAGCAAAATCTGGAGATGGCCCGAAAATTTGCCCAGCGTTTCAACCATATGTATGAATCCCGGTTGTTCCCGCTGCCCAAACCCTTTACTTTCGACGGAAAAGATCCCATTAAAGTCCCGGGACTGGACGGCAGTGGCAAAATGGGTAAATCGGAAGGAAATGCCATCAATCTTTTCGACGATCCCAAAGAGATCCGGAAGAAAGTAATGCGTGCCGTCACCGATGCCGGTCCGACCGAAGCGAATTCAGCCAAGACAGAACCGGTACAAAACCTGTTTAACCTGATGAGGATTGTGTCGAAACCGGAGACGGTACAACACTTCGAAGACACCTATGCCAGGTGCGGGATTCGCTACGGTGACCTGAAAAAGCAGTTGGCGGAGGATATTATCGCCGTCACATCTCCTATCCGCCAACGCATCACTGAAATTCTTGCCGATGAGAGCTACCTGGCCAAAGTGGCAAGAACAGGTGCAGAAAAAGCCCGGGAATCGGCATCAGCCACCCTCGGGGAAGTCAGGGAATTGATCGGCTTTAAAAGGCTGTTTTAAAATAAATTAATCGTTAAGTAATTATTTTTGCTATCTCTGGATAGCAAAATGCCAAACTTATCTTCTATATTTGCGGGCGCAAACAGGATTATATGGTTAGGATCGTTCAATTTTGCGCTTTAAT
>CAZOYZ010000126.1:5537-11681 GCA_964584045.1 uncultured Prolixibacteraceae bacterium
CTGTTCCTGATGTTCGATGTGGAAACGGTATTCCTGTTTCCCTGGGCAGTCATTGTCAGGGATCTGGGAGTTTCCGGGCTGGTCAGCGTCTTGTTTTTCCTGATCGTCCTGGGCCTGGGACTGGCCTATGCCTGGCGGAAAGGAGCGCTGGAGTGGAAATAACCAAAGTCGTAAGTCACGAGTCGTAAGACAGAAAAGTGTCTGTCAAAAATCTTTCCGGCTCTTATCTTGATACTTGTGTCTTGATACCTGATACTAAAAGATGAAAAAACCAAAGATCAAATCGATTCCTTACGGGGAATTCACCGACAATGAGTCGCTGGAAAGCCTGGTCCGTGAACTGAATCAGAACGGGGCGGGAGTTTTCGTGGGTACCATTGACGACATCATAAACTGGGGGCGGAGCAACTCATTCTGGCCCCTCACTTTTGCCACGAGTTGCTGTGGTATCGAATTTATGGCGCTGGGTGCTGCCCGGTACGACATGGCCCGTTTCGGCTTCGAAGTGGCCCGTGCCAGCCCCCGTCAGGCCGACATCATTCTGGTGTGCGGAACGATCACCAACAAAATGGCGCCCGTTCTGAAGCGCCTTTACGACCAGATGCCTGATCCGAAGTACGTGGTCGCCGTCGGCGGCTGCGCGGTAAGCGGCGGTCCTTTCAAAAAATCGTATCATGTGGTGAACGGTGTCGACCAGTTCCTGAAGGTCGACGTCTATATTCCCGGCTGCCCGCCCAGACCGGAAGCTTTTTATTACGGACTGATGCAATTGCAACGCAAAGTCAAGGTCGAAAAATTTTTTGGCGGTGTAAACAGAAAGGAGGACAAGGAATGAACGAGATCATCGAAATTCCGTTGGAGACGTTTCATGAGGAAATGCTGAAATTGCGCCACGAAAAGCAATTGGATTATCTGGTCAACCTCATCGGGATGGACTGGGGCGACCGCCTGGGCGTGATTTACCAGCTCGAATCAACTGTCACGGGTGAACAAGCGGCTGTAAAAACGGCCACCCCCGATCGCGATAAGCCGGAGTTGCCATCGGTGTGCGACATCTGGAAGGCAGCGAACTTCAAGGAGCGGGAGGTATACGACTTCTTTGGGACCCGTTTTATCAATCACCCCGACATGCGCCGCCTTTATCTTCGTAACGACTGGGTAGGTCATCCCCTCCGTAAGGATGACGATCCGCTGGACGAGCGGAATCCGCTTCGAATGGAGAATGAAACAACGGTCGACTCTACGGTTGAACTGGAGTTAAATCCGGACGGAACCATCAAGAACAAGGAAAGCTTTATCTTTGAAGACCAGGAATATGTAGTCAATATCGGTCCCCAGCATCCTGCCACTCATGGGGTGCTTCGTTTCCGGGTTTCGCTCGAGGGAGAGACCATCCGGAAAATCGACGCCAACTGCGGTTATATCCACCGGGGGATTGAGAAAATGAGCGAAAGCCTGACCTATCCCCAGCTACTGGCCCTTACCGACCGGCTCGATTATCTCTCGGCTCACCAGAATCGCCATGCCCTGTGCATGTGCATTGAAAAAGCGCTGGGTGTCGAAGTTTCGGAACGGGTACAGTACATCCGTACCATCATGGACGAACTGCAGCGTATCGACTCACACCTGTTGTTCTACTCCGCCCTGTGCATGGACCTGGGCGCCCTCACTGCCTTCTTCTACGGCTTTCGCGACCGGGAGAAGATCCTCGACATTTTCGAGGAAACCTGCGGGGGCCGCCTCATCATGAATTATAACACCATTGGCGGTGTGCAGGCCGACATTCACCTCGGCTTCGTCAGGAAGGTAAAGGCATTTATCACTCACCTTCGCGGCATCATCCATGAATACCACGATGTCTTCACCGGCAATATCATCGCAGCCCAGCGGATGAAAGGCGTGGGCGTGCTGAGCCGGGAAGATGCCATCTCCTTCGGGGCCACCGGCGGTACCGGAAGAGCTTCGGGCTGGGCCTGCGATGTCCGCAAACGCAGACCTTACGGGGTCTACGGCAAGGTGAATTTTCGGGAGATCGTTTACCAGAAAGGCGACAGCTTTGCCCGCTACATGGTGCGGATGGAGGAGATCATGGAGTCGATGAAGATCATTGAGCAACTGATCGACAATATTCCGGAAGGCAGTTACCAGGAGAAAATGAAACCCATTATCCGGGTGCCCGAAGGCTCCTATTTCGCCTCAGTTGAAGCCAGCCGTGGAGAGTTCGGCGTCTTTATCGAAAGCCGGGGCGACAAGTCGCCGTACCGGCTCCACCTCAGAAGCACCGGACTGCCGCTGGTATCACTGGTCGAAACCATCACCTGCGGGGCGAAAATTGCCGACCTGATCACCATTGGCGGAACACTCGATTATGTGGTACCGGATATTGACCGATAAGATATGAATTGCACGGAGAACAAAGCATGGAGCACTGCAGATCTTGTGTCTTGATACTTGTGTCTTGTGTCTAATATATTTACTTTATGTACGATTTCAGCATACTTACCAGCCGGATACACGAATCTCTCGTTTCTTCCATGTCGGAAGGACTGGCTGTATTTCTCGAATGCGTCATCATCGGCGTATGCCTCTTACTTTTATACGCCCTGCTGGCCATCATTCTGATCTACATGGAGCGCAAGGTCTGCGCGTTCTTCCAGTTGCGCCTGGGTCCCACCCGCGTGGGAAAATGGGGCCTTGCCCAGCTTTTTGCCGACCTGATCAAACTGCTCACCAAGGAGATCATTTCACTAAAACAGTCCGACAAATTTCTATACGGGGCCGCTCCTTTTATCGTGATCATCGCTTCGCTGATCACTTTTTCGTGTATCCCCATCAGTAACGGACTGGAAGTACTCGACTTCAATGTAGGCGTCTTTTTCCTGCTTGCCGCTTCTTCGACGGGAGTCATAGGCATCCTGCTTGCCGGATGGGGCAGTAACAGCAAATTCCCACTCATCGGTGCGATGCGAAGCGGCGCCCAGATCATCAGTTATGAACTTTCGGTAGGCCTTTCCATCCTGACCATGGTGGTCCTGACCGGCACGATGCAACTCTCGGAGATCGTCCTGATGCAATCAAACGGATGGCTCATCTTTAAAGGCCATATTCCTGCGCTGGTTGCCTTCATCATTTACCTGATCGCCGGGAACGCGGAGACCAACCGTGGCCCCTTTGACCTTCCGGAGGCCGAAAGCGAGCTGACCGCCGGCTATCACACCGAATACAGCGGCATGCATTTCGCCTTCTTTTACCTGGCCGAATATCTGAACCTGTTTATCGTAGCCGCTATTGCCAGTACAATTTTCCTGGGCGGATGGATGCCCCTGCACATCCCAGGTATGGACGGATTCAATGCCACCATGGACTATATTCCCGGCTTTGTCTGGTTCTTTACCAAGACATTCTTTGTGGTTTTCCTGCTGATGTGGATCCGGTGGACCTTTCCCCGGCTACGCATCGACCAGATCCTGAGCCTCGAATGGAAATACCTGGTGCCCATCGGCCTGGTCAACCTGATTGTCATGGTCTTAATCGTGGTCTTCGGACTGCATTTGTAATGGGAGGACATTGAAAATGAATGAGAAAACATATATTGGCGGGATCTTCCATGCGGTAAGATCCCTGCTCACAGGAATGAAGACCACCATCACCGTCTACTTCCGGAAAAAGACCACGGAACAGTATCCTGAAAACCGGGCAGAACTTGTGCTGGCCGAACGTTTCCGTGGTTCGCTGGTCATGCCGCATAACGAAAACAATGAGCATCGCTGCGTAGCCTGCGGATTGTGTCAGAATGCCTGCCCGAACGATACACTCGAGGTGGTCACCGAAATGATCGAAACACCGGAAGGGAAAAAGAAAAAGATCCTGAAAACCTACCATTACGACCTGGGATCGTGCATGTTTTGCCAGTTGTGTGTGAATGCCTGCCCGCACGATGCGATCACCTTCGATCAGTCGTTCGAACATGCCGTTTTCAACCGTGAAAAATTAAACAGGATCCTGAATCACGAAGGAAGTAAAGTAATTGAAAAAAAATAAAATCATGGGACTCACACTCGAAACGATCATATTTTACGTGCTGGCGGCATCGATCACCGTTTTCTCGGTATTGACCGTCGTCACCACCCGCATTGTCCGTTCGGCCACCTATCTGCTGTTCGTCCTGCTGGCTACTGCCGGTATCTACTTCCTGCTGGGCTATACCTTTCTTGGCTCGGTCCAGATCATGGTCTACGCCGGGGGTATCGTTGTGCTCTACGTCTTCTCCATCCTGCTCACCAGTGGCGAAGGTGACAAAGCCGAAAAACTAAAGAGAAGCAAATTTATCGCGGGACTGGTCGCCTCGGTTGCCGGAGGAGTCATCATCCTCTTTATCACGCTGACTCATCGGTTTATGCCGGCCTCCACCACAACGCCGGTCGAGGTAAGTATCAAAACCATTGGCCACGCCCTTCTGAGCGGTGAAAAATATGGCTATATATTGCCGTTCGAAGCAGTCAGCATCCTGCTGCTGGCCTGTATTATCGGCGGATTATTAATCGCACGAAAACGTTAAGACGATGACTATACACATGGAATATTACCTGATCGTATCGGCAATCATGTTCTTTGCCGGCATCTACGGATTTTTTGTCCGCCGCAACACGCTGGCGATCCTGATCTCGGTCGAGCTGATCCTCAATGCCACCGACATCAACTTTGCCGTTTTCAACCGTTATTTGTTCCCAAACAGCCTGGAGGGACACACGTTCGCCCTGTTCTCCATTGCCATATCGGCGGCAGAAACAGCGGTGGCCATCGCCATTATGATCAACATCTACCGGAATATCCGGAGCATCCAGGTCAAAAAGCTGAACGAAATGAAGTGGTAGGCGAACGAAAAATGACGAACGCAAAGACGCGATATGAATGATAAATCTGATCTGCAATCTGAAGTCGTCCGGCTTCCGGTCTCCATCGATTCGGATACATTTTTAGAGTCAAAACAAAAATCAGAACAAAAAAAAGAAGAATGAACATCACAATACTGATCCTGCTGTTGCCGCTGGCCTCCTTCGTAATCCTGGGAGTGTGGGGAAAGTGGTTTAAACCTGTACAGGCGGGCCTGCTGGGAACGATCTCGCTGGCGTTGGTCACCCTCCTGAGCTATTACACCGCGTGGGCGTATTTTACCGCTCCGCGAACAGCCGAAGGAACCTTTGAGGTTTTGATGCCCTACAATTTTACATGGCTGGCCTTCACCGGCAGCCTCCATTTCGATATGGGCATCCTGCTCGATCCCATCTCGGTGATGATGCTGGTGGTGATTTCGACCGTGTCGCTGATGGTCCATATTTATTCGCTCGGCTATATGAGCGGCGAAAAAGGATTTCAGCGCTATTACGCGTTCCTTTCGTTGTTCACCATGTCGATGCTGGGCCTGGTGGTCGCAACCAACATTTTTCAGATGTACCTTTTTTGGGAGTTGGTCGGTGTAAGTTCCTATCTGCTCATCGGCTTTTACTATACCAAACCGGCAGCTATCGCGGCCAGTAAAAAGGCGTTTATCGTTACCCGTTTTGCCGACCTGGGTTTTCTGGTGGGCATTCTTTTCTATGGCTATTATGCCGGGACCTTCACCTTTAAGCCTGCCGAAACGGTGATGGCAGGCGGGGCTGCCATGCTGCCCCTCGCCCTTGGACTGATGTTTATCGGCGGCGCCGGTAAAAGCGCCATGTTCCCGCTGCATATCTGGCTGCCCGACGCCATGGAAGGCCCGACACCTGTCAGCGCACTGATCCACGCGGCCACCATGGTGGTTGCCGGAGTGTACCTGGTGGCCCGGATGTTCCCTTTATTCATTGGCTACGCACCGGGAACGCTTGAAGTGATCGGTTGGGTTGGCGCATTCACGGCCCTCTTTGCCGCGGCGATTGCCTGCGTGCAAACTGATATCAAACGGGTACTCGCTTTCTCGACGATCTCCCAGATCGGGTTCATGATGGTTGCCCTGGGGGTTTGCACCAACAATGATCCCCATGAAGGCGGACTGGGTTACATGGCCTCCATGTTCCACCTGTTCACCCACGCCATGTTCAAAGCCTTGCTTTTCCTGGGCGCCGGCAGTGTGATCCATGCCGTTCACAGCAATGAAATGAAAGA
>CAZOYZ010000127.1:0-11647 GCA_964584045.1 uncultured Prolixibacteraceae bacterium
ATAATATGGGAAATATCAAAAACCATCAGTCCATCGGAAGCCTGAAGATTCATGGCAACGGACCGTGCCAGTTGCTCCGGATTGTCACAAAACTTATCGGCCAGTACTCCACCCAAAAACGGATTGTCCTTCAGGATTTCTCTGATCTTTTCACACGACCCTTCCACACAATACCAGATCCCCCGGGAAGCTTGACTGTCGGTTTCGTTTTGCACCAGATTGTTATTTTTCAAATATTCTTTTTTGCTGACAGAGGAATAATAATTTCCCACAATAAAGAGATCAAGCATCCCGGCATAACCGTAGTTTTTGTATGCAGAGGTTGCCCAGTCAAAGTCCCGCGACGGATCGTACTGTTTGCAGGCCCAGTTTACCCCTACCTCGAAATAGGAAGGGTACCAGGCTCCGGTATAAGTTCCAAAAGAAATACCAGGGTTTGTTTCCTTTGCCGTTTGGCGGGCAAGCAACATGAAGTCATGGATATTCTTTGACCTCCATTCCATCCATTTATTGAACCAGGGGCCCCGTACATAATTGGTCTTGCCGTTCGTTCCGATTTTCCATTCGTAAATATCGGCAGGGAACGAACTTATTTTCTCCCCAATATATTCTTCAAATCCTTTTCTCGATAAGTCTGAAAAATCAGCCATGATGCCGCCGTAACGGACACGATCCAGGATTAGTCCGTCCAAATCAGGGTACCTCCCAAGTAATTCTCTGATCAATTTAAAAATCTGCTCCCGAAAACAAGGATCGAGAGGATTCACGGTTGCAGAATACTTCGATTTTTCAATGGGCACGATTCCATATTCCGGCATGTACACCACCGAATTGGCCGGCACATCCGGATCTTTGCTGTTCTCCGGCCCGGGAAAAGGAACAAAAACATTTACTGACGCATGTACTTTAAGCCCTATTGCATGGGATTTTTCAATAAACCTGGCCAGATAATCCAATGCAGGCCTTTCAAATCCTGTTATCCAGGGAAATAATTCGCTTCCAAAAAGTACACCTCCGGAAGTAGGCCGGACATCAACCACCACGTCGGTAAACCCAGTTTTCCTGGTTTTTTCAAGATAAAAATCAATGGAGTCGGGATGACTGAAGCGTTGAAAATTCGCCCGTGCATCGAACCACATCAACTTGGGTTTTGATTGTATTTCGGAGGTTTTGTTCAGTGAAGTTGGTCGCCACCCATCCAGAAACAATCCAGGCAGCAACAACCACAATATTTTCAAAATTCTCATATTCTCCAATCCAAATCCGTGACTTCCGGATAACTTCTGCTTTTTTTCATCATTTCCTGAGGTTGAGGCCTTTTGTTATTCCGTTTTTTACATTGTCCCAGCAATCGTACAGTTCAAAATAAATCACGTCAAAAAGCATAACCCCGTTCGATTTCCGGAAACACATTTCAATGGCTTTCTCAACCTGGTTGCGATCAATCTGTCCGCCGGAAACATAGTCATTAAAGTAGAGTCCGGCAAATACTTTGGTATCGCCCATCGTAACCGTGTTCACTCCGTTCGCGAGAGATTCGACACTCCAGCCGGCGCTTTCTTCCAAGGTCACTTTCGACGAATAATTTCCGGTGAACAATACATCGATCAGTTGCGCGTAACCATATTTGTGATACGATGAAGTGGACCATGACTTATAAGAAGGGTTTCCATAGGGACTATAGCGGTTGCTGGCCCAATTCACACCAACTTCGTAATACGAACCATACCAGGCGCCTACATAATCGCCAAACTCCATTTTGGGGGCGACTGTTTTTAACTGGTTTTTCGCGTCGAGGATAAAATTGTAAATAACAGAACAACGCCATTCGTTCCATTTCGGGAACAGGTCTTTTTCGATTCTTGTGTAGACCCCGTCAACCAACTTCCATTCAAAAATATCTTTAGGAAAGTTAGCTATAATTTTTCCGGCAAAAGCCTCGAACTGATTCTTCGATTCGTTGCTAAAATCGCCTCTCAGACTGCTGTCCCATCGACAATGGTCGAAAGTTATCCCGTCCAGATCGGGATATTTCACTGCCAGTTCCTTCATGATTGAAAGCTGGTAATCGCGGACCTCTTTCAAAGCAGCATTCAGCATAATTTCACCGCCTTCTGTTTCGGTTGATTTGCGGACAACACCATCTTTGTCGTAGGTCATCGATTGCCAGTGCGCTTTGGACGGGTCACTATAAATGATACCAACCTGATCGTTTCTTCTCCCACCTGCAAAAACGTTCATGGAGGCATGAATCTTTAATCCGGCTGCATGTGCTTTTTGAATAAATTTTCCGAGATAGTTGTAATCATCAGCACGCGTAGCATCTTTATGTTTTTTCTGAACAGGGGCAATTGTGCTGTTGTATAAAACTTCACCCGAGTTCCCTTTAACGTCAACGATAAGATCCGTGACTCCTGCATTTTTTGCCTTGCTTACATAACTGTCAATCCCGCTCTCTGTTGAAAGGTTAACCCAATTGGCCATGGCATCCACCCATAAAAACACCCGAGGGGAATCTTCAGGAACTTCTTCGTTGGGATCGGGATCTTCTGTATCCGGAATATTGTCGTCCTGTTTGCTGCATGAATACATCGCTGCGGTAAAAAGTCCCAGTAATATTCCTAAAATCAATTTCTTTGTCATTTTTTTCTGAATTTTAGACCAGGGGCAACATAAAAAGTTGCCCCTGGCTCTTTATTAGAAGATATTTTCCAAATCAATGCAGTCAAATTCGTAGGCAGCGACTGAGCCATTCGATACCAGAAAGTATAATACCAGTTTGTATCCGTCTTTTGATGCTTTGAACAGGACATCGCCCCCTGCCGAAACATTGTTCGACCCGGGACTCTTCGGCGAAGTGAATACCCGTATGCTGCTGTAATTCGGATCGCTTTGGGGCGTAGCCAACAAACTAGGGCTGCTTACATCATAGATAAAACACCTTCCATTATACGTAATAATGTCGGTTGCAGCCAGATATCCGGCATTGTTAAACCTGATGTAATCCAAGGCATGTGTTACCTGGTACCCGGAGACGTCGGCGGTGGCGATGGGCGCTATGTTTGCCGCATCGATATACGAAACAGCTGCCGGTTTCCATCCTGAGAAGAAGAAATTGTCGGTTGGCCGGGTCCCTTCCGAAGCAAAGTCAGCAGTAAAATTCCAGGCCTGGGCAGAGCCATACGGAATCGCTGACGGTGTTTGCGAAACCAATTGTCCTCCGCTTACCTGCCACCTCAGAATAACATTTGAAGCAGCGACAAATGCATAAATCAGAGCGTCTCCGTCCAGGTCGCCACTTACCGATATTCGTCTGCCTACATCTTTTGCCTGGTCATTGGTCCATTCAAGGTATTTAACTGGGGTATCGGTAACCCCATTCCATCTAAATATCATAAACTTAGCATTTGGCTGTACCTGATTACATGCCAGTATATGTCCGCTGTTATCGGTGGTAAGCGCATATAATGAAGTACCTAATGCCCCCAGATTTAAGTTGCCGCCATATTCAGCCGTAAACCTGTCGTAATATTTAACTTCTTTGCTTCTGCTTTGCACCAATAAATAGTCATCGGTAACCCCCAGACTGAAGTTATTATACTGTACATAAACTCCGAGATCAACCAATGTTTTTTGCCACATCAGTTTCATACTTTCAGGTCTGAAGCCTTTGGTGATTTTATTCGGCGTAATAATTTGAACCGTATACCCCACCTTGGTCCCGTCATCGGCTGTAACGGTATAAACTACCGGATTGTTGAAATTCTGCGGGATGGACGGATCCGGTGACACTGTTGCATGGGGAGAAACGACAATGGATGGCTTCAGGTTGCTCAGATTTATCCCTCCGGAAACCAATCCTACCAGACGGTTTTCTTCGATCACAAAGCCTTTCATCTGTTTTTCAGGCAGACTGAATTCCAGTATCTGTGCTTTTGAACTTCTTCGAATATCGCCGGCGATCACATGCTTCCGGGTTTCCCCGTTGGCAGCCATCACGGTTACATCAATTGGCTCCCGAAGGTCAACTACTCCAAGCGCAGGGGTCAGCATCACATTGTTAGGAAGATTTGCAGAGACACGCATTTGCGAAATGTCTGTCACGTTGTCGCTTTCTTCAGGATAATAGTAGGGTATAACTATTTTTACTGTGTCTCCGTACGGCGCTTCACCTTCCGAATAAAAAGCGCCGCTTCCGTCAGCAAATGTGGCAATAACCAGTTGTATCCCATCTCCGGTATACGTTCCCGAAAAATCTTCGGGCGTTTCACAGCTCCAAAGGATGGCCAGTGATAACGTGAACAGAACGATATATTTTTTCATAATTTCCATTTTTTACCAGGGTTCGATTTGAGTAATGGCTATATTGTTTGCTATTTCCGCGTTGGGAATAGGCAGGTTGTACAAGCGTTCCAGAAATTTACGGTCTTGCTTGTCGCAGTCAACATATTGATAGGTGAAAGATGCAGCTCCTGTCTTTTCAATCTTCAGTCCATGGAAACGAACGTTGTTTAGAACGATATGGGCCTGGCGCCATCTCCTTAAATCCCAGTACCGGTGCCCTTCAAAGGCGAGCTCGATTTTCCGCTCCTGGCGTATTTTTTGCAAAAGCACATCGCCGCTGACATCCTGATGGGGCAACCCCACCCGCGTCCGGATCTGGCGTAAGGCATTATTGGCCAGTGCTTCTTTTCCGCCGGACATTGCACAGGCTTCGGCATAATTTAGCAACACTTCAGCATACCTCAACTCAATAATGGATTGATCGCTTTTATTTGCCGCTAGGTTGGTGTTCGACTCATCCAAATATTTTTTCAGAAAATAGCCGGTGGTTGTTTTCCCTTTGGGAGAATCAAACCCAAAATCCAGAAAACCATCCATACCATTCACAAAAGGTTCGATTTTCCGCCCTTTCCAATCCGACTGATTATATAAAACAGAAGCATGGAAACGCGGTTCCAGTTGGCTGTAAGGGGGAGTCTGGCTACTTGTTCCGCTGTGCCAGGCAGCCCAGTTCACAATTTCTCCGTCTGCATTTTCGTATTCTTCAACCATTTCCTGCGTCGGACAGGCCCGTCCTCCGCTTCCGGGGTTGTCCCCTCCGGGCGCAAAAAAAAGATCCCATTCGTGGACTAAATCGGGACGTTTATAACGAAACTCCAGAATGGATTCCTTATTCCCGAGATCTCTCGATTTAAACGCATCTTTATAGCTGGCTGCCAGTGCGTAAATGCCTTGTTCTTTAAGAGCTATCACTCCTTCGGCGGCCTGAATAGCTTTGTCCCATCGTTTGGCATACAACATAGCTCTTGATTTCATAGCCAGTGCGGCACCTTTAGTGATCCGGCCTTCATCTGAGGCAGGCCATTCGGCCGGTAAATTTTCGACGGCAAAATCCAGGTCGCTTTCTACAAAATCCCAACATTCGCTTTCGGACGAACGGGGATTGTCCGGATTAGTTACCGGTTTGTCGAGCAACACACAACTGCCGTGCCTCAGAGTAAGCAAATGATAAAAATATCCGCGGACAAAGCGCGCCTGGGCTTCCATCTGAAGCGTGGTCTGTTCATCGAAAGTCCCGTAAGTAGCAAGACCGTCCAGGAATACATTTAAACGCCTTATTTTTTCATACAATTTATTCCAAACAGCAAGCCCTCCGTTTTGGTCCGGGGTTACTTTGGTTGGTTCAAAAGCATACACGTTGGCAGTTCCTTCGCCGGGATTGTATGCGCCGTACTTTAAAATATCGGTCAGACCGTCGGTATTGAGCCCGCCAAAATGGCCGGTACCCAAAGAACCATATTCCCTCAGATCTTTATAAAAGCTGGTCAGGTAAATGTTTGCAGTTTCCTTGTTCTTCCATGCAATGTACTCCGAGTAGCTGGAATGTGGTTGAGGGTCGAGATAGTCACCACAAGAATAAAAGCCGAAAACAGCAAGAAGTACGATGAGTATGATTTTATATTTCTTCATAACATATAGTTTTTCGATTATAAAGCTAAATTAAGGCCCATTGTAAAGGTCATCTGTTGAGGGTAATACCCGTTGTTTACATCGGGGGCTTCGGGGTCAAGATATTTGAGGCCGCTAATGGTAATCAGGTTCATGCCTGAAACATACATGCGAAGATCCTGGATACCCACTTTTCGGACCAGCTTCTTCGGAAAATTATAACCCAGTTGTACATTCTTTAAACGGGCGTAGGAAGCATCTTTGATCCAAAACGTTGAAGCCCAGGCGTTATTTACCCTCGACAGTGTTGTCAGGCGGGGGTACTTCCCTTCCGGGTTATCATAAGTCCAGCTATCTTGTACCAGATACAGGGGTGTGTTTCCGCCTCCGTAAAACGGGCGGGTAAATTCGGTATCACTGTAACCCACATTTGGATAAAATCCCATCAGTGCGATATCGGCAATTGCGCCTCCCTGAATCAACGCTGTAAAATCGAAGTTTTTCCAGCCAGCAAACAGGTTTAACCCAAACACCAACTCCGGAACATTACTCTTGCCAATCCAGGTGCGGTCCTGGTCATAATTGATCTTACCATCGCCGTTCAGATCTTTGTGCCGGATGTCGCCCCCCTGTACCCCGGCTACCACGCTGGGATACATTAACGCTTCTTCATCAGATTTAAATAAACCGAGAGAAACCAATCCGTGTTTCCCGTCAACACTCCGTCCGGTAAGTTTCACATAATCGGGAGCATTCGGGCTGTCGTCGGTTTTAATAATCCGGTTCCGCGCCCAGTTCATGTTTAATTTTGCCCCGTAACTAAAATTACCTGCTCTTTTATTGTAGGTGATTGAAAAATCAAATCCCCGGTTGTCAACGATTCCCAAATTGACAATGCTCGGAAAATTCCCTCCTATTGAAGGGGGATAAGATCCGCTCTGACTTTTCAGGATATCGACCGTTTTTTTGTAGAACCAGTCAAACTCAATACCCAGTAATCCTTTCCAAAATTGGGAGTCAAACCCGATGTTATAGGTTGTTGTGGTCTCCCACGTGACGCTGATATTTGGAATAGAGGCGGTATAAATACTGTTTTGCAGTGTACCTCCAATAACAGCGGAATTCTGGTCAATCTTCATCGTATTCAGGAAAAGATATTCATTGATCTGATCGTTGCCCAGTTTCCCCACTGAAGCCCGTAACTTGAAATTGTCGAATGCAGGAAGTGCATTTTTAAAAAACTCTTCTTCGGATAACCGCCATGCCAGCGACATAGCCGGGAAGAACCCCCACCGGTGGTCTTTGTGAAATTTATAGGAACCATCGTAACGGGCAGCCAGTTCAACCAGATATTTTTCTTTATATGAATAGTTGATGCGGCCTACAAATCCTGCCCGGGGACTTTCCCCGCTATTCCCGGAAATGTCTTCCGCTTTAGGTACTTCTTTCCCAAAATCAAGTTCCGGCAGATCAGTAAAATCGAAGTCTCTTTTTACAGCTTTAAACTCGTTTGTCGCCCTCGATGATTGTTCATAGAGAAGAAGCCCCTTAAATTCATGCCCGTTACTAAAACTTTTGGCATAAGTCATACTTGACTGAATTGTAAGCCTTTCACCCTGATCGAAACGGTCGGTTAGTTGAGCCAGGCCCGATGCCGCATTGGGGGCCCATTGCTCCTGGTATTTTTTTGTTGCAAGGTCAAAAACCTGCAATTTATAGGGCATGTTAAAAATTTTCTCAAAGAAATAGTCCCGGTCGTAGCCAACCATCGTGTTAAGCGACAGCCCTTTAATGAACGGAACGTCATAGGTCAATGAAACGTTGCTTTGAAAAACCGGGCTTGTCCGGTTAATCCGGCCCGCAAGATCGCGTCCTGCAATGGGATTTACAATGCTGGACCCGGTTCTTGCGGCAGTGGGATTTCCATCCACCGTATACATCGGGATGAACGGATGGGCCCTGATGGCCTGTTGTACAAGGCCGTTCCAGTCGTTTTTACCGGTTCCATAAAATGGCCTGCTCCTCTTTTCAAGACGGGCCGCCATGTCGAAGCGAAGGGTTAAATTGTTGGCAACCTTTGTATCAATATTGGAACGAAGGTTGTACCGCTCGAAACTATAATTTTTTATACTCCCTTCCTGATCATAATACCCTACCAGAACGAAATACCTGGTTTTTTCATTTCCTCCTTCCAGCGACAGATTATGGTGTTTGGTCAGTCCGTTATTGCTGAATAATTCGTCAACCCAATTCGTGTTCCCAAAGATGCCGTCCGGGTCGCCATTCGTAATTTTGTCGATATCGGCCTCCGAGAATACGACCGGCAAGCCGTCCATTTCCCGTGCTTTGTTGTAGTAATGCGCATATTGAGGGCCATCGAGAAATTCAGGGAACCGGGTATTTTTGTTCACAGACAAAGAGGTTGAGTATGAAATCCGCGGGGCCTTAGAGGTTCCGCGCCTGGTTGTAACTAAAATGACGCCATTCGCTCCCTGCACTCCGTACACGGCAGCAGCCGAAGCATCTTTCAGGATCGTAATGTCTGCAATTTCATTGGGATCCAGGTTATTAAATGAACGCTGCACCCCATCAACAATAATGGTGGGGCTACTGTTCCCCGAAGTGCTTCGGCCGCGGATATACATGGCCGCATCGTCGTATCCGGGCGCTCCGCTCGACTGATAAGTAACCAGGCCCGGCAGCCGTCCGGCCAGTAAGGTTGAAATATTTCCGACCGGCGCTTTTTTAAGCTGCTCTCCGTTAATACTCGAAATTGAGCCGGTAACCGTCACTTTCTTTTGCGTACCGTAGCCAACCACCACCACCTCATCAACACTCAAGGTCTCATCGGTCATTTCAATGCTGATGTAAGTCTTTCCAGAAACTTTAACTTCCTGCGCTTTCATCCCCACAAAAGAAAACACCAGGGTTCCGTCACCCGGAACATTTGGCAATATATAATTCCCTTCCACATCTGTAATTGTTCCTTGTGTTGTACCCTTTAGCATTACAGTCACCCCTGGCAAGGGAGCGCCTGAAGAATCGGTGACGCGGCCGGAAATGGTGCCGGACTGTTGGGTGGATACCAGGTCAGATGACTCTGTTTTCGGAGAAATAATAATGTGTCTGCCAACCATTTGGTATTTCATTTCATTGCCGAAAAGCTGATCAAGTATGGTCTCTACAGTCTGATCTTTCACGGCGATATCTACCTCACGGTGAACATCGACTTTCTTGTTATCATACATGAATGAGTATTCCGTATGCACTTCGATGTAATTCAACACGTCTTCAATGCTTGAATTCTTCAATTCAACGGACAGTTTGGTGTTCTGTGCATAACTTTTCCCAAAACTGCTCAGAAGTCCGGCACCACATATAAGTAGCAGCATCAGTTTCATGGTTACCAATAATTTTAAAACAGAGGGACTTATTCCAGTACAGCCTCCTGGTTCATAATTTTTTTTCATACTTTTGTTTTGGTTTTAGTGGTTCCCGAAAAGGTAAATCGCCAAATTTCTTACCGGACACCACTGTTTAAAATCGATTTAACATTTAAATGAATACAGGCTTGCCTACCGCAGGCCTGTATTATTTTTGGCTTAGCATTTAATTCATAGGCTAATCGTTTATCGGTTATATTTGATTTCGACCTCTTTTCCATTGATGACGTAACTAATGGGACTCATCAGCTTCATCATATCCAGGACTTCACGGAATGATTCTGTTTTTACTTTAAAGGTATAATTGTGCTTACCCGCCATTTCCCGGTCTATGGTAATGTTCACTCCATACCAGCCCTCCAGTGATTTCACGACCTCTTCGACAGGCGTATCACGAAAAATGAGCTCATCGTTTTTCCAGGCCGTCAGCAAAACCGGATTTTCTTTGGTAACAGCGATATTTTCGGTAATCTTGTTGAAGATTGCCCGTTCCCCCTTTGTCAGACGGCTTATTTCTCGGGAACTGCTTTTCAGGCCTACCACTCCTTCTGCAACCGTAACTTCCTGGGCATTTTCTTCCGGATAATTTTTTACATTAAAAGACGTCCCGTGTACTTCCACATACAGGTCACCGCTTTCCACACGAAACGTTTTTGAAGGATCTTTTTTCACCTCGAAGAAGGCTTCACCGGTCATGGCCACCTCCCGGTTTTTGATATTGAAACTTGCCGGATATTTTATCGAGGAGGAGGAATTAAGCCAGACTATTGACCCATCAGGAAGCGTCACGCTTGTTTTTTGCCCCGGTTGCGTAACAACCTCGGTAAACTGGTCCGAAAACCGGGAACTACGTACATAGCTATGAATAACCCCCGCCACCATTAACCCGAATACCAGCGCAGCAGCAATGGCTGCAACATACCTGAACCGGTTACCAAACGATTTTACAGTTGTCTTTTTAATGAAGATCTTTTGATCAACCATTTGCCAGGCTTTCTGTGTATCAGGGGTAAGCGGAGGAGGCAAGACAGCAGAAAGGGAATAAATATTGTAAACTTCTTCAAGCATCCTGCGGTTTTCCGAATCTTCTCCGAGCCAATTATTAATTTCAGCCACTTCTCCGGGCGTTGCCCGATTGCGGAAGTACCTGGGAAAAACATGCCATGGAGTCTTTTGTGCCATTTTACGTCGTTTTACATCAAAAAGTCACATCACTGCAAAAAAACCCTTAAATCAAAATGCACTTTCTTCACTGTTTTTTTACCAGATATCCTGCTTCAATTCCCAACAGCCCGATTTCCAACCCGTTAACAGACACAAAAAAATCCGCTTTTACGTTACCATCCAAAACAGGAACAGGACGAAGATGTCGTTATAATAAGGACGCAGTTGTTCCCGTAACTTCTTTAATGCAATACCCATCTGCACTTCTACGGTCTTGACAGATATTCCCATTTCTTCTGAAATTTCTCTGTACGACAGATTCTTCTCCTTTCCCAGAATGTAAACTTCCCGGCAGCGATCAGGCAAATTAGTGATTGCATGATCGATTACCTCCCGAAGCTGATTGGCATCCATGACTTTGTCCGGCATTTCAGCGCTTTGGCTGTTAAAATCCGCCAGATGCTGATGTACATCCTGTTTGTTCCTTTCGTCCCGGATATAATTGATGCTTCTGTTCTTGGAGGCGCGAAGCAAATAAGATTTTACCGACGAATCAATTTTTATTTTTTCCTTTTTTTCCCAAAAGTAAATAAAGATGTCCTGAACAATTTCTTCCGACATCATCACATCACGGAGATAAAGGTTGACCAGGTTACACAGATCGGGATAATATTTTTCAAAAAAGAAACGGAACGCTTCTTTGTCACCCTCTGCCATCCGGTTGAAAATGAACAGTTCTTCGTCTTTCGTCATTGTGAGTCGTTTAAAAATCTGCTTGTCCGTCGTGAGTTTCCTTACGTCTTCGCCCATCAAAAGGGCTAAATTAATTAAATTTATTCAGACAGCTTTACCGGTGACTGCAACTCATCTGATTTCAGCTTTGGATACTTCACGATCAGGAAATAATGAAATTAAAATCAGCCTGCCAGGGTTACAAAATCTTCCTCCCAAATTTGGAACCGTACATTCCTATTGATGTTGGTGGGTGCCTGTTTTGGTGTCTGCCGCAAAATAAAAAGCGCCTAAACCATTCAGTTTAAGCGCTTTTAGTGTCATTTGATGTCTTTTGGTGTGACCCAGCTGGGATT
>CAZOYZ010000128.1:0-7303 GCA_964584045.1 uncultured Prolixibacteraceae bacterium
GGTTAGGGGCGTTTGGATTATCTTTGTCGCTGTTAAAGCTTAGAAAAACATGGAAGAACGTCCGTTGATCCTGATCAGCAATGATGATGGTGTTTACGCAAAGGGATTAAAAGAGCTGACTGATGTGATGCGTCTTTTCGGCGATGTTGTGGTGATCGCACCCGAAAGGGCGATGTCGGGCATGTCCAGTGCGATCACTGTTGATGAGCCTATCCGGATTACCAGAATGGACAGTGAGACCGGTTATGTTCTTTATAAATGTAACGGAACGCCGGTCGACTGTGTGAAGGTGGGGTTTAATCATTTACTGGAGCGGCATCCTGATTTCGTGGTTTCAGGGATTAATCATGGTTCCAATTCATCGGTCAGCGTGGTTTATTCGGGCACAATGGGCGCTGCGATCGAAGGTTGCCTCCACGGTGTGCCCTCCATCGGGTTTTCGCTTTGCGATTTTAATCCGGATGCCGACTTTACAAAGGCTAAAATGTGGGTGGCCCGGATCTTTCAGTCGGTCGCCGAGAATGGTTTACCTCCCTACACCTGTTTAAACGTGAATATTCCCCAGGGAGAAGTAAGTGGGGTCGAGGTGTGCCGGCAGACATCGGGAAAGTGGGTCGAAGAAGTGGAACGGAGAACGGATCCTCATCAGCGTGATTATTTCTGGCTGGCCGGCTTTTTTAAAAATTTTGAACCGGATACTCCCGGTACGGATATCTACGCGCTCGAAAATCATCGGGTCGCCGTGGTTCCGGTCAGTGTGGATATGACCTGCAGGGAAACATTCAACCAAATGAAAAGCTGGAAATTTTAAAAAGATCAGACACAAGTATCAAGACGCAAGACACAAGAAGTCGTAAGTCGTAAGACAAAAAACGGGAACCGGGAAGACAGCAGAGACAACAGTAACGGCACAGCCATCAAACGAGACGATCAAACCATATAACCTTACAACCTTTTTTATGAAGTATTATTTTATTGCCGGTGAAGCCTCGGGGGATTTGCATGCCTCCAACCTGATCAGGGAACTGGACGTTCTGGACCCGGAAGCCGTCTTCAGGGGCTTTGGGGGTGATCTGATGGAAAAGGCCGGGATGCAACTGGTGAAGCATTACCGGGAAATGGCCTTTATGGGTTTCATTCCGGTTCTGATGAATATCCGTACGATCCGGAACAATATGAAACTTTGCGAACAGGATCTCGTGAATTTTAAACCTGATGTGTTGATCCTGGTCGATTATCCCGGTTTTAATCTCAGGATGGCAGAATTTGCCAAAAGTAAGGAGATCCTGACCTATTACTATATTTCGCCCAAGATCTGGGCGTGGAAGGAACACCGGGTGAAAAAGATCCGTACATTTGTGGATGAGATGTTCACCATTCTTCCCTTTGAAACCGGGTTTTATCAGAAACATCATTATCCGGTCAGCTATGTGGGAAATCCCGTTCTGGATGCTTTGACGGCACTTCCCGGCAAAAAGCCGTTCGACGAATTTTGCCGGGAGAACGGTTTACCCGCGAAACCGGTGATCGCTTTACTTCCGGGAAGCCGTTTGCAGGAGATCCGTTCGCTTCTGCCTTTTATGCTGAAAGCTTCTTCCGCATTTGAATCCCATCAGATCCTGATCACGGCAGCCCCCAATATTGAAGAGAAGGTCTATATGGAACTGATCCGGGGTTATCCCGTCACACTGGTAAAAGGGAAAACCTACGAAGTGTTGCAGCAGGCTGAAGTTGCCGTTTTGGCCTCCGGTACGGTTTCGCTTGAAGCCGGGATTATCGGGTGCCCGCAAATCGTGGCCTACCGGTTTGCGGGCGGCCTCTTGACCCAGGCGATCGGGATGATCATCATCAAGGTAAGATGGGCCTCCCTGGTAAACCTGATACTTGGACGCGAAGCGGTGAAGGAACTGATCCAAATCAATTACACTGTTGGGAATATCCGTGATGAATTGAGCCGCATCCTGAATGACAGCACCTACAGGAAGCGGATCATTCAAAGCTACGAAGAACTCCGGCAGAAGTTAGGAGCACCAGGCGCCTCCCGGAAAGCGGCTTCCCTGATGACCGAAAAACTAAGGCAGAGAAAGGCCGGCAGCCGGTTGCGCCCCGGACGTTGATCCTGTTAATTTCTTTGTAGTAAAATCTAAGGTAAAAGCATAGCTAAACAAAACCAAAGTTTGTATATTCGTATCATTTAAATAGTAAACCCATGAAGTTCGTTGTTTCCAGTACTGAATTGCTTAGTCATCTGAATGCTATCAGTAAGGTGATTAGTTCAAAAAATACATTGCCTATCCTTGACAATTACTTGTTCCAACTGGAAGATAACCGGTTGACGATTACGGCTTCCGACCTGGAGTCCACACTGATCACCAGCATTAACCTGGATAACACGGAAGGACAGGGTGATATCGCTGTTCCGGCCAGGTTGCTGAACGACACCCTGCGTGAATTCCCCGAGCAGCCGCTGACATTCAAAATTGATCCGGAGAATTTTTCCATCGATATTTATTCTGAAAACGGGAAATTCAGTATCGTGGGACAAAATGGTGATGATTTTCCCCAGTTGCCTCAGATGAAAGAGGAAGCGGTATCGACAGTCAGCGTGAGTCATGATGTGTTGCTAAGCGGGATATCAAAAACATTGTTTGCAACGGCCGACGATGAACTGCGTCCGGTGATGAACGGCATTTTTGTACAAATCAGCGAAAACAACATGACTTTTGTCGCGTCTGATGCGCACAAGCTGGTGAGGTACAAGAGAAGCGATGCCAGGGCTGAAGAGGAAGCCTCATTTATTCTTCCTAAAAAACCGGCCGGCCTGCTGAAGAATCTTCTGATGAAAGAAGATTATCACGTAAAACTGCAGGTTGACGATAAAAATGCATTTTTCACCCTGACTAATTTTAAGTTGATCTGCCGCCTCGTGGAGGGTAATTATCCCAGCTACAATTCAGTCATTCCAACCAATAACCCGAATAAACTGGTGGTTGACCGCCTGGAGTTTTACAATACCGTGAAACGTGTTTCAGTATTTGCCAACCAGTCCAGCAACCTGATCAAATTCCAGATTGATGACAACCAGTTGGTGGTTTCTGCACAGGATGTGGATTTTTCCATTTCCGCGGTCGAACGGTTAAAATGTCAGTATGAGGGAGACGAAATAGAGATCGGTTTTAAGTCTACTTTTCTGCAGGAGATCCTGAGTAACCTCAGCTCTGCCGAAGTGCGTGTCGAGCTGTCCGATCCTACCCGTGCCGGATTACTCTTGCCGGTGGAAAAAGAGTTTGACGAGGAGGACATCTTAATGCTCCTCATGCCGATGATGATCAATGCCTGATTAAACATGAAGCTTAATCTAAGAAATCCGATCGTCTTTTTGGATTTGGAAACAACAGGGGTCAATATTGTAACGGACCGGATTGTAGAGATTGCGTTACTGAAGATTAACCTCGACGGAAGTGAAGACAGCAGGGAACTGCGGATTAACCCCGAAATTCCGATTCCAACCCATGCCAGTAATATCCACGGGATTTATGACGAAGATGTGAAGAACGCGCCGAAATTCCGGGAAGTTGCCCGGACCTTGGCTCAGTTCATTGAAGGATGTGATCTGGCTGGTTTTAATTCCAACAGATTCGATATTCCGTTGCTGGCGGAAGAGTTTTTACGCGTCGGTGTAGATATTGATCTGAAGAAAAAGAAATTTATCGATGTGCAGGCCATTTTCCACAAAATGGAAAAGCGAACGCTTGCAGCGGCATTTAAATTTTATTGTCATCAGGATCTGGACGGGGCACATGGCGCGATGGCCGATACCCGCGCAACATACGATGTGCTGAAGGCTCAGCTGGACCTGTATCAGGATGCAGAATATGAAGACCCTCAGGGACACATCAGTTATCCGGTTAGAAATGACATGGAAGCGTTGTGTAACTTTTCTTCTTACGACCGGAATGTGGACTTTGTGGGAAGGATCGTCTACGATGAAAATGGGGTGGAAGTGTTCAACTTTGGTAAAAATAAAGGGGTTCCTGTTGAAAAGGTGCTGCGTGAACAACCCGGCTATTTTGGCTGGATCATCAACGGCGAATTTCCGCTTTATACCAAGAAAGTCCTGACTGCGATCAAGCTGAGGATGAAGGAATAATAAAGTCGTGAGTCGCGGATAACAAGTCCTGAGTCCTTTTGATTCTTTACTCGCTACTCACTACTCATAACTCGAATTATGAAGATCATTTGCGTTGGAAGGAACTACGGTGAGCATATTAGGGAACTGAACAGCGAAGTTCCTGCTGAACCGGTTATCTTTATGAAGCCCGATTCCGCACTGTTGCGGAATAACGATCCTTTTTATATTCCCGATTTCAGCCGGGATCTGCATTACGAGTGCGAACTGGTCGTTCGCATCAAAAGACTGGGATCACATATCGAGCAGTGTTTCGCCAACCGTTATTATGACGAAATTGGGTTGGGTATTGATTTTACGGCCCGTGATCTGCAGAATGAGTTGAAAGATAAAGGACTGCCATGGGAGAAGTGTAAGGCGTTTGACCGTTCTGCAGTCATCAGTGCCGGTTTTATTCCAAAGGGAAATCTGTCCGATATGAATTCGATCAAATTCGAGCTGAAAAAAAACGGAGTGGCCGTACAGCGGGGAGATTCCGCTCAGATGTTGTTCCCTGTGGATGAACTGATCAGTCACATCTCCCGGTACTTTACTCTGAAAATCGGTGATCTCATCTATACGGGCACTCCTGCAGGTGTAGGGCCGGTTGCAATTGGCGACCGGCTCGAAGGATTCCTTGAAGGCCAAAAAATGTTTGACTTTTATGTGAAATAAAACTGTCAATCCTGTACGACCAGTTTGACCCCTATTTCAAAATTGTCATAGATCATCTTGTCTCCCAGGTCGTTAAAAAATGACTTCGAGCCGTAACGGACATTGTATTTGGCCCGGTTAATCGTTACCGTTGTCTGGTATACCTCACCTTCTCTGGTTACGTCAAACTCAACCGGATTGGTGATCCCTTTAATGGTCAGGTCTCCTTTTACGTGGGCTTTATTCCCTTCGAATGTTGCCTTTTCCGTGATCGTCAGCGTAGCTTCCGGATAGGTTTCCACTGAAAAGAAATCGTCCGATTTCAGGTGACCGACCAGTTTTCCGTTCCACTCGGCGTCGGTCAGATCGGTATCTTTTATGCTGGTCATATCGATCACAAATTTTCCCGATACGATTGCATCATTTTCCAGCGTCATAGTTCCACTTTTCAGGTCAATCGTTCCGTTATGCTGGCCGGTCACTTTCTTCCCCAACCAGGTGATCTCCGTTTTTTCAGGATCCGCTTTGAATTCCTGAGCGTTCAGGTTGCCGCTTACAACGAGGCCCATCGCTACTAACATTGTTTTCATTTTCTTTATTTTTAGTTGTTTATGAATTATGCATAGGTACTTCCATGAATAAAAGCCGGGTCCCGTCTTCAACGTCAATGGTTACCGAAGTAGTTTCACTGACTCCAAGTCCGTCCCTCGTACCAAGCTCCTGTCCTGCGACTTTTGCGCGACCGTCAATCACAAACGCATACACGCCGTTCGCTTCATTTTTCAGCGTGTAGGAGAGAGACTTCTTTTCAGTAAATTTTCCCATATGAAACCAGGCTTGCTGATAAATCCATACACCCTGATCACCACTATTGGGTGAAAGGATCTGATAAAATTCATTTTCTTTCTCCAGATCGCTCAGTGAAATCTGATCGTACCTTGGCTCGACGTTTTTCCGGTCAGGGAATACCCATATTTGAAGGAACCGCACTTCCTTGTCGCGGTTTTTGTTATATTCACTGTGAAATATCCCGGAACCGGCGCTCATGACCTGAACGTCACCTTCCCGTATAACCGCTTCATTATTCATACTGTCCTTGTGCTGCAAATCACCATACAAAGGGATGGAGATAATTTCCATGTTGTCGTGAGGATGCATGCCAAATCCTCTCCCGGCCATGACCGTGTCATCGTTTAATACGCGCAGTGCCCCGAAATGGATACGCTCCGGATCATAATAATTAGCAAAGCTGAAGGTGTGGTAACTGTTCAGCCAGCCATGATCCGCATGCCCTCTTGTTTTTGCTTCATGATAGATTGTTTTCATCACATTTTTTCCTTTCTGATACAAAGGTACGGACTTAATGTGCGTTTTACCGTACAAAAATCAGGGCGGGAATTGCGAAAATCAGGATTGACGCGCAGAACTGCGGAAATCCAGTGGTGAAATCCCTGAATAACGCTTGAAGAAATTACTGAAATGAGCAGGTTCCTCAAACCCAAGTCTATAGGATAATTCCTTGTTGGAGAGTTCTGTAAACAATAAAGCGCGCTTCGCTTCAATCAAAATACGGTCAAGAATGAACTCCTTTGCCGATTTTCCGGTCAGGGTTTTGACCGATTTATTGAGATAGTCACTGGTCACAGCCAGCATTTCGGCATAGTCTGAAACTTTATGTTGCTGCTGATAATGAAGGTCAATCAGCTCTTTAAAATTTCTGACGAGGTGATTTCCGGTTTCAACCGATTGCGGGTTTTCATTTTTATAACGGGCACAATGGTTGTTGCTTTGGATTAAAAGCAGCTTTAACAGAGCGCCCAGGGCTTCTTTCTTGTAATCCATCTCGAGACTGTCGTAATGCCTGATCTGGCGAACGATATCGAGATAATGGTCAAACTGGTTTGCAGGAACCGGAAGGGGAGGAGATTCGCTGTGCTTGTTGAAAAGGTATACATCTTCAATGATCCGGTCCTGAATATGATTCTTTATCAGGAATAACTTACTGAAGTTGATGACCCAACCTTCCGGCTTTTCCGATGCGACTACCTGATGTACCTGCCCGGGATGAATAAAATGTAAACTGTTGCCCGCGAGTTCGTATTGCTTAAAATCGACAGTGTGGGCGCCTCTTCCCTGCTTTACAAGCAGCAGGGTATAGTAATTATGCCTGTGCGGCCGGTCAGCCTGGCCTCCTGAACGTTCATAGAGTTCTCCCATCTCTTTTAAAATGAAATCAGTGGCTGTGCCATCCCTGTCGGTCAGTTCATATGTTTTGATCTCGTCGTGCATGTCGTTCAAGGTAAGAAAAGGATGATCTAATCAAACAAGCCTGCAGGGAAATATGTTCACGCGACCAGGAACGGCAACTTGTAAAAATGGAGACCGGAAACCGGACACCGGACACCGGAGAACGGAAGAGTGAACAATGATTAGATGGCTGAATGGCTGTATGGTTAATATAAATGGTCAATGGTCAATGGT
>CAZOYZ010000128.1:7403-11636 GCA_964584045.1 uncultured Prolixibacteraceae bacterium
GTAAATGGTAAATGAGTAAATGGTTATTGTTTTTTCCGGTAGAAATTCATCTCCTGAAGGTATTGATACGCTTTTGGCGGGATAAAACAGCTGATATTTTTCCCGTCTGCAATAGCCTGGCGAATAAAGGAAGCCGAGATCTCCATCCTGGGAGCATTCACGCAATGAATATGTGGATGCAGAGTCTGATCCGGCAGCGGATCGCCCGCACGGGGATAAACCAGCACATGATGGCTTTGGAGGATCAAAGCGGCATTTTTCCATTTGTGGAAATGGCTCAGATTATCAGAGCCCATCACCAGGTAGAATTCGTGATTGGGATGCGCTTCCTGAAGATAAGCCAGCGTGTTGATGGTATAGGACGGACGGGGAAGCCTGAATTCAACACCGGATGCGCGGAAACGTTCGTCATCATCAATCGCCCTGTTCACCATTTCCAGCCTGTGATAGTCCTTCAGCAAATGCTTTTCTTCCTTAAACGGGTTTTGAGGACTGACCACGAACCAAAGCTGTTGTATTTCCGTAAACTCAACCATGTAATTGGCAATCGCCATGTGCCCGATATGGATGGGATTAAAGGTGCCGAAATACAAGCCTATCTTCATCATCGTATTTACCATTTAATCATTAACATTTGCCATTTGATCCCGTAGTCATGACCATTCGACCTCGAACCATACAGCCTTTGTTCATTCTTCCGTTTTCCGGTGTCCGTCTTCCGGTGTCCGTTTTCCGGTGTCCGTTTTCCCTTCACCAGTGAACTCTTTTACAATTTTTTCCGCTTCTTTTAAGGTCTCCTGTAAGTCTCTGTTGATCAATTTAATGTCAAATTGAGGTGAAAACGTCATTTCATAAGCCGCTTTTTGCACTCTTTTGTTAATGGCCTCGGGTGAATCGGCAGAACGTCTGATCAGCCGGCGTTGTAACTCTTCGATGGAAGGCGGCTGAACAAAAACAGCAAGAGCTTCTTTTCCGTACGCTTTTTTAATATTGATCCCGCCGACGACATCCACGTCAAATATGACGTGTTTTCCCTTATCCCGGATTCGCTCAACTTCCGATTTCAGGGTTCCGTAACAGGTTCCGGGATAAACTTCCTCCCATTCCAGGAATTCGTTATTGCTTAGTTTCATCCTGAATTCGTCAGCGGTTAAAAAATAATAATCCACCCCGTCCGATTCCGTGAGCCGGGGAGCCCTGCTGGTCGCTGAAACCGAAAATTCAAGATCAGCGTTCACCTTTAGAAGATGTTTTACAATGGTGGTCTTGCCTGCTCCTGAAGGTGCCGAAAATATGATCAGTTTCCCTTTGTTCATTGCAGTCTTTTCTTTTTGTCTTTTGACCGGCTACAGCACATTCAAGAGTTGTTCCTTGACCTTTTCCAAAGAGTCTTTCATCTGGACCACGATCCGCTGCATATGGCTTTCGTTCGCTTTACTGCCGATGGTGTTGATCTCGCGCCCGATTTCCTGGGCGATAAAACCCAGCTTTTTGCCGACATCTGCCGGGCTGTCGAGGGTCTCCAGGAAATACTCGCAGTGATTGGTGAGACGAACTTTCTCTTCGTTGATGTCCAGTTTTTCCAGATAATAGATCAGTTCCTGTTCGAAGCGGTTTTTATCCACGTTCCCGTTGATACTGATCTCGTTCAGGCTTTCCAGAATGCGGGTTTTGATATTGGTAATACGTTGTTCTTCAAAGGGGTCGATTTGGGCAAACAACTTCCTGATCTCATCAATGTTGGACCGGATATCACGGCTCAACGCATCGCCCTCCTGAAGCCTGAACTGATCAACTGCCCGGACAACGGACCGTATCTGAGAAAAAATCACTTCCCATTCTTTTTCATCCGGATTTGCAAACACGGTTTTTACGGTATCCGGAAGGCGCATGACGGAGAACATGATCTGTTCCGTGACCGGTAGACCCAGTTTCTTCTGAATATCACTGAGCTGGTTAAAATAATTGATCACAATCGGTTCATTGATGGCCGAATTACTGTCAGTACCATGATCTTCAATAAAAATCGAAAAATCAACTTTGCCGCGAATCAGCTTTTCCGAGATCTCTTTCCTGATTTCCAGTTCTTTCTCCCGGTAGAGCATCGGAGTCCGCATATTAATGTCAATTTGCTTGCTGTTTAATGATTTCAGTTCGATGGTGATCTTCTTGTTACCTGTCTCGAATTCGGCTTTCCCATAGCCGGTCATAGATTTGATCATGTGGATGTTTTTATATTTTGTTTAAAGTTATACCAAATTTGGCTTAGAACAAAGACCAAAAGGGGTGCAGATCATTAAGCGATGGTACCCGATCCGATCAATTCGTCTCCATCATACCAGGCCGCGAACTGGCCAGGTGTAACGCCCCTTTGTTCTTCGTCAAAGATCACGTACAGGCCTTCGTCACGCTGGTAAAGCGTCGCTTTTTCGAGCGGCTGCCGGTAGCGGATCCGTACCGGAAAACGGCGGATCTCTCCCGGCTTCATGACCATGTCGGGCCTCAGCCAGTGTACTTCAGGCATGGAGACAAATAAACCCGGACGAAAGAGCCCGGGGTGCTCCGTCCCCTCGCCTACATAGATAATATTGCGGCTGACATCGGTGCCGATGACAAACAGCGGCTCTGCATGTCCGCCAATATGGAGTCCCTTGCGTTGCCCGATCGTGTAGAAATGAGCGCCGCGATGTTCCCCGATCACGTTCCCGTTCCATGGTTTATAAGGATAGGCAAAGCACAGTTTTTTAAAATTACCGGGCGTTTTCTCCACTCTTTTTTTCTTTTCCATGAACGAAGCAGGGATCTCAATCACATTACCGGTTTTCGGTTCCAGTTGCTGTTGCAGGAATGTGGGAAGGTCCACTTTGCCGACAAAGCAAATGCCCTGGGAGTCTTTTCGGGTGGCCGTGGGCAGTTGCTGTTCGGCCGCGATCCTGCGAACGTCCGGTTTTAAAAGATGTCCCACGGGGAAGAGCGATTTCCTGAGCTGATCCTGGTTTAACTGGCAAAGGAAATAGCTTTGATCCTTGTCCGGATCGGATCCGGCTAACAACCGGTAAATGGTTTGTCCCCCGGCAGTGAACCAGGACTTGCGGCAATAGTGACCGGTAGCCACGTAATCGGCACCGAAGTTCATGCACTCGTTCATGAAAATATCGAATTTGATCTCCCGGTTACACAAAACATCAGGATTGGGAGTACGGCCTTTGCCATATTCACCGAACATGTAATCAACCACACGTTGTTTGTATTCCTTGCTCAGGTCAACAAGATGAAAGGGCATATCCAGCTTTTTCGCGACCATCTCTGCAATCAGTGCGTCATCTTCCCAGGTGCACTGGCCGGTGAGCGTACCGGTGCGGTCATGCCAGTTGATCATGAATAAGGCTGTCACCTCATATCCCTGTTGTTTTAACAGGTATGCGGCCACACTTGAATCCACTCCTCCCGATAAGCCAATAACTACCTTCTTCATTCATCTTTTAATTGAATGACAAAAGTAGGAGGAAATGTGCATGTTTGCAAGATCGAAATTGTTCGTACCGGTTCTTCTTTTTTGACATTTCACCCGGTTTGCCTTCAAACGTCGTTGAATTTGCTTGCCACATCTATAAAAATGGTAATTTTATCAGGAAGAACGGTGGTCTGTTCTTCAAAGGGCAAACTTTGGTTCTATTTTTGATAGATCTTGAAATTTCAGGAAACTAAAACGAACATATTATGAAAAAACTTTACACCCTGCTGTTTTTTGCGGCATGTACGGTCTCCGGTTTTTCTCAGTCGCGGTTTTTCGCCGGTCTGAACGGAGGGCTCGATTTTAACAGCAACAAGTATTATGCGCCGAACGGTTACGAAAAATTTGAAAATGGTAAAACCGATTTTAACCTTGGATTGGATCTCGGATACCGGTTTTCCGATATTACCCATTTTCGTTTGGGATTCAGTTATAATGAATACAGCTTCGGACAGACACCTTTGACAACAGGTGATATCAGTGAATCGGAAATGACACTTCGTAATCTGGGGATTATTCCCAGATTTGATTTCAGAGTTTGGTCCTTTAAGAAGCTGGAGTTATTTCTTTCGCCAGGCATGAGACTTGAATATGTCCTCGATGCCGGCCAGGAAACATTACGAACCGACGGAACGACATCTGACCACAAGTACATTAAGTCCGATTACAAAGACAAAATGACCGGTCTGGTCGGCGGAGCGCTGTTGAAATACCACATT
>CAZOYZ010000129.1:0-4579 GCA_964584045.1 uncultured Prolixibacteraceae bacterium
CGGAGAAATTTCACTTTTAGAACTGCTCAGGTCGGTAATCCGGATCTCATCAGCAGAGAAATCATCTTCGTCATTGTCTTCCGACCCGGATTCTTCCTGACGGTCATCCAACGTTATTGTTTCTTTTTTGGTACGCTGGCTTTTCAGGTTAATCCTCTCTGACTCTTTTTTCAGAGAGACGTCACTTTTATATTCCTTTTCCAGCAGATGATAAGCATCATCCGGAATTTTGGTGTTTGGATTCGGATCTACAACAAATCCTTTTTTGTGAAGGAATTCAACGATCGTTTGTATACCGACGTTAAACTCCCGTGCTACCTTACTAAGTCGCGTATTTGTGGTGCCAATGCTCATATACCCTATCTGTTTTTTTTCTTCTAAAAGCTTCCATGCAAAAGCTATGCAATTTTACGCAAATTATTTTAATTATAACTTATTCAAATTCGGAACGAAGAATACGCAATAATTCGTCGACGGTCTCTTCCTCGAGATCTGTTCTTTTAATCAGATCATTGCGGCTAAGACTCAATACGTTTTTTGCAGTGTCACAGCCAATCGCTTTCAGTTCGTCGAGGATCCAGCCGTCGATTTCATCGGCAAATTCGTCCAGATTCACATCTTCTTCATCAGGCTGCATCTCCCGGTAAACGTCGATTTCGTAGCCGGTCAGCTGACTTGCCAGCTTAATATTCAGTCCGCCTTTTCCGATGGCCAGCGAAACCTCATCCGGTCTCAGGTATACATCAGCTCTTTTGGTATCCTCGTGAAGCTTGATGGATGAAACTTTGGCCGGGTTGAGCGCACGCTGAATAAATAACTGAACGTTGTTCGAGAAGTTGATCACATCAATGTTCTCGTTGCGGAGTTCGCGAACGATCCCGTGGATACGCGACCCCTTCATCCCGACACATGCTCCTACAGGGTCAATACGTTCATCGTACGATTCCACGGCTACCTTTGCGCGTTCGCCCGGGACGCGGACAATCTTCTTAATGGTGATCAGACCGTCGAAGATTTCCGGCACTTCCAGTTCAAACAAACGCTCCAGGAACACCGGTGAAGTCCGCGAAAGAATGATCAGCGGATTATTGTTCCGTAATTCAACCTTATATACAACGGCCCGTAACGTGTCGCCCTTGCGGAAATAATCGGTCGGGATTTGTTCCTGCTTCGGGAGCAGCAGCTCGTTGCCTTCATCGTCCAAAATCAGGATCTCCTTTTTCCATACCTGGTAAACTTCGCCGGTAACGATATCGCCGATCTTACTTTTATATTTATTGTAAATATGATCCTTCTCCAGTTCCAGAATGCGGCTGGCCAGATTTTGGCGCAGGTTTAAAATGGCCCTTCGTCCGAAGTCTTTTAGTTTAACCTCATCGGTCACTTCTTCACCCACTTCATAATCCGCATCGATCTTCTTGGCATTGCTCAACGTGATCTGGGTATTGGGATCAGTGATTTCACTGTCTTCCACGACGGTACGGTTCCTCCATATTTCAAAATCGCCTTTGTCAATATTGATAATGATATCGAAATTTTCGTCAGTTCCGTAGGTTTTCTGCAAAACATTCCTGAATACGTCCTCAAGAACGCTCATCATCGTGACCCGGTCAATATTTTTCAGGTCTTTAAATTCGGAAAAGGTATCGATAAGATTAATATTATCCATCTTGCCCGTTTTAAAATTTTATACTGTTTTTAACTGTTTTTACCTCGTCAAACGAAATCCGCAGAAGTTGGGTTACCATCTGTTTTTTTTTCTTCCCTTCCACCTTTTCGTTTTTTAATATTTCCAGGCCGAAACCTGTCTCATCTGCCTGCTTTAAGATCCCGGTGAGCTTTTGGCCGTTTGCAAGAACAACCTCTACCTCATTTCCCAGGTTCTTCACGTACTGGCGATGTTCTTTAAAGGGTTGCCCCAGACCTGCCGACGAAACCTGAAGCTCAAAGTCTTCTTTTTCACGATCCAGGTGATCTTCGATAAACCGGCTTACACGGACACAATCTTCGATCGTGATCCCGCTGTCGCTGTCGAGCAGAACCGCAATCTGGCCGGTCTGACTCACTGTCACTTCAACGATAAACTGATCCGCCTTCAGCTTTTCTTCAGTCAAATGAATGATCAAATTCCTGTCAATCATGCTGTAAAGTAATAAAATAGGGGACTTTAAGCCCCCTATCCCGGTTTAACTTTAATTGTCGCCGCAAAATTAATAAAATACATTTAATACGCAAAAAAGGAAGTAAATGATTTTCAGCAAAAAGTTCGGTCGCCGGTTCAGGCATTCGCAGATGAATAACGGATTGAAAAAGTTTTTTAAATTTGTCCTTTTTATCCGGGATTCCGGAAGCAACAATACCATGCAGGGTGGAAATTGTTGCTTCGCAATGATGGTTAATTCATTAGCAATGTATCAGGCAGAATTTGAAAACGAATAAGAAAAAGATTATCAATGATCCGGTATTCGGTTTTATAACCATTCAGTCCGAGTTAGTCTTTGATTTAATCGAGCATCCTTATTTTCAAAGGTTGCGCAGAATTAAACAATTAGGCTTGTCGTACCTGGTTTTCCCGGGGGCTACCCACAACCGGTTTGAACATGCTGTCGGGACGATTCACCTGATGCATTCTGCAATTTCAACTCTTAAACTTAAAGGAATTGAAATAACGGCCGCGGAGGCAGAGGCGGTTACAGTCGCGATTTTGCTGCACGATATCGGACACGGGCCGTTTTCGCATACACTGGAACATTCGATCGTAGACGGTGTTTCTCACGAAGAAATCTCCACCTGGCTCATGGAAGATCTGAACCGCCAGTTTGGCGGCAGGCTTGACCTGGCTATACAGATCTTTAAGAATCAATATCCCAAACGATTCTTACACCAGTTGGTCGCCAGCCAGTTGGATATGGACCGGCTGGACTATTTACGCCGCGACAGCTTTTTCACGGGAGTCATGGAAGGGGCGATCGGGTCGGACCGTATCATAAAAATGCTTCATGTTTATCAGGACGAACTCGTTATTGAAGCCAAAGGGATCTATTCCATCGAAAAATTCCTGATCGCGCGGCGCATTATGTATTGGCAGGTGTACCTCCATAAGACGGTACTTGCAGCAGAATACCTTCTGATGAACGTGCTTCGGCGAGCCAAGTTTTTAAGTATGCAGGGAGTCCCCTTATTTGCCACACCTTCATTATCTGTCTTCCTTCAGCAGAGAATACCGGTCGGTCATTTTCCTGCGGAACAGAACTTCGACGGGCGGCCATTGCTTTCGATTTTTGCAGAACTGGATGATAATGATGTTCTTGCTTCGATCAAGCAATGGCAGTATGCGGACGACAGGATACTGGCTTATCTTTCAGGCTCCCTGGTCAACAGAAAATTATTCCGGATCAGATTGAAAGACCGCCCGTTTAAAAAGGCAACCACGAACGAGGTCAGGGACAAGATCATGGAGTATTTTAAGATTGACGAGGATGATCTGGAGTATTTTTTTGTGGAAAACTCCATAACCAATAATGCGTACGCATCGGGTGACGATAAAATCAACATCTTGTTCAGGTCTGGAAAAATAAAGGAAATAAGTGATGCATCGGATATTAACCTGTTAAGTTTATCGCAAACTGTAAGAAAATATTTTATCTGTTACCCCAAAGAATTGGACATTAATTAATTTAAATCTATTTTTGCACGGCGCCAAGGAAATAAATATGGATATTAAAGCAAGGGACATCGCTGGTTATCTGCATGGAACGGTAGAAGGCGATGAAAATGTTAGCGTAAATAATGTTTCTAAAATAGAAGATGGAAGGCAAGGGACATTAGCTTTTTTGGCTAATCCGAAATATGAAAAGTTCCTTTATGAAACAAAAGCGTCCATCGTTCTGGTGAATCAGGATTTTGTGCCTGAGCAACCGGTGAAGTGTACATTGATCAGAGTTGCTGATGCATACCATGCGTTCGCCTCGCTGCTAGCCATGTACCAGCAAACACTGGTACCGAAAACAGGGATCGAGCAGCCCTCCTACATCGACCCCTCGGCAACGGTCGGAGAAGGAATTTATTTGGGTGCGTTTGCTTATATTGGTTCAAATACGAAAGTCGGGTCCGGGGCCAGGATCTATCCTCAGGTATTTATCGGCAGTAATGTCACGATTGGTGAAAACACGATCATTTATGCGGGTGTGAAGATCTACGACGATACCGTGATCGGTTCGAATTGTATCATTCACGCAGGGGCGGTGATCGGATCGGATGGATTTGGTTTTGCACCTGCCGGTGACGGTTCCTACCAGAAGATACCTCAGATGGGGAATGTGACGATCGAAGATGATGTCGAAATCGGCGCCAATACAACGGTCGATTGTTCGACCATTGGCTCTACGATCATTCATAAAGGTGCAAAACTCGACAATCTGATCCAGATCGGTCACAATGTTGAAATCGGGGAAAATACCGTGATGGCGGCTTTAACAGGGATCGCCGGGTCGACCAAGATCGGGAAGAACTGTATGTTTGCCGGACAGGTCGGGATTGCCGGTCACCTTTCGATCGGAGATCATGTAAAAATAGGAGC
>CAZOYZ010000129.1:4679-11606 GCA_964584045.1 uncultured Prolixibacteraceae bacterium
CATACAAGTAGTTATGTTAATGCTGTTTTTAAGCCTGCTCCCGAAAATTTTGGCGTAAAATTCCGAAGGGTTGATCTCGCCGGACAGCCTGTTCTTGAAGCAGACGTTTCACTGGTTATTGATACCTCAAGGGGTACTGTGATTGGAAAGGATGACGTCCGTATCAGCACCATTGAACACGCCCTGGCCGCCATCGTGGGAATGGACCTGGACAACGTACTGATCGATCTGGACGGAGGAGAAATGCCCATCCTGGACGGGAGTGCCCGGGTATACACAGAAGCCATTGAGAAAGCAGGTATCACGGAGCAGGAAGCAGAGCGGGAATACCTGAAAATTACCGAAAAAATTGTTTATAAAAATGAGAAGACGGGGTCGGAGCTTATCGCTTTACCTGATGACGAGTACCGTCTCAATGTGTTGATCTCGTTCGATTCGAGCGTTCTGAGTAATCAATTTGCGTCACTTGATCGCATCAGTGAGTTTAAAAAGGAAATCGCCTCATGCCGTACTTTCGTTTTTTTGCGTGAACTGGAATTCCTTCTCAAGAATAATTTAGTCAAGGGAGGTGATCTCGATAACGCCATCGTGATCATGGACAGGAAAGTCAGCCAGGAAGAACTTGACCGACTTGCCGATTTGTTTCACCACGATCGCGTGGCGGTCCGCGAAACCCAGGGCATCCTGAATAACCTTGATCTTCAGTTTGATAACGAATGTGCCAGGCACAAGCTTCTGGACGTGATCGGCGACCTTAGTTTGGCCGGTTCGCGGATCCGGGGGCGTATTATCGCCACAAAACCAGGCCATACCGCGAATACTGAATTTGCCAAACTGCTCAAAAAGGAACTGCAGTTACGTAAGTCTAAAATGACTGCCCCGGAGTATGACCCGGACGTGGAACCCTTCCTGGATGTAAACGGCATCAGGCAATTTCTTCCGCATCGCTTTCCTTTTTTGCTGGTCGATAAGATTATCAGAATTGCCAGCAATTACATCGTGGGCGTGAAGAATGTCACCGTCGATGAGCCTTTTTTTCAGGGGCATTTTCCCGGGAACCCGGTTATGCCCGGTGTATTGATCGTGGAAGCGATGGCTCAGTGTGGTGGACTTTATGTGCTGCACAGTCGTGAAGAAAAGTATTCGACCTATTTTATCAAGATTGATAATGTAAAGTTCAGGCGGAAAGTCGTTCCGGGCGATACGCTCATCTTCAAAATAGAACTGACAACTCCCATCAGAAGGGGAATTGCGAATATGAAAGGACTGTGTTTTGTGGGTAATAAAATTGTTGCCGAGGGAGAGTTTATGGCACAGATCGTACCGGCATGAAAGTAAAATATTAAAATTTCTAAGTTTCTGATTTTCTGGTCTTACGACTTATGACTTACGACTTTTTTAAGTCTTGATACTTGATACTAAATAAATTATGAAACAACCATTAGCTTATGTCCACCCTGAAGCACAAATAGCCGACAACGTAGTCATCGAGCCTTTTGTGTCGATCGATAAAGATGTTGTTATTGGTGAAGGAACCCGCATCGGGTCTAACGTCACCATTTTCCCGGGTGTCCGCATCGGTAAAAATTGCCGTATTTTTCCCGGGGCTGTGATTGGCGCCATTCCCCAGGATATGAAATTCAGGGGTGAATATTCGACTGTTGAAATAGGTGATTCGACGACCATCAGGGAGTTCGTGACCGTAAACCGGGGCACTGCAGCCCGGGGTAAGACTACTGTCGGCAACAATTGTCTCATCATGGCCTATGTGCATATCGCGCACGACTGTGCGGTGGGTAACAGTGTGATCCTGGTGAATAATACCCAACTGGCGGGCGAAGTGATCGTCGATGATTGGGCGATCATCAGCGGAATGACAGCGGTCCATCAATTTTGCCACATCGGTTCGCATGTGATGATCTCAGGCGGATCGCTTGTAAGGAAAGATGTTCCCCCTTATATTAAAGCAGGACGTGAACCGCTTTCGTACGTGGGGATCAATTCGATCGGTCTGCGGAGAAGAAATTACAACAACGATAAGATCCGTGAAGTTCAGGACATTTACCGTTATATTTATCAGAAAGGCCTGAATACAGCTCAGGCTGTCGAGATTATCGAAGCGGAGATGCCTGCTACTCCGGAGCGGGATGAGATCCTTCTTTTTGTGAAGGACTCAAAACGTGGGATTATCAGGGGATATTTTCCGGATTAATCCTTCGGTATGATACTCTTTTACCGGAAGGTCTGTGAAATATTCACAGACCTTTTCTTTTTAGCTGTTGGCGCGGCTTTGCCGCAGGCTACAACGGATTCCATCCCTGTGCCTGCAGAGGGATCGCCTTTCCTTCGAGGGTGGTGATCAGGCTAGCTCCTTCTGCGGCATCCACCACATGCCCGATGATCGTGATGTCCGGATCATTTTTCAGCTTACCGTGATCGGCCAGGGGAACCGTGAAGAGCAGTTCGTAATCCTCGCCGCCATTGAGCGCGGCGATCAATGGATTGATCTGAAGTTCCTCCGCGAATTTTTTTGTCTGAGGGGCCAGTGGTATCTTATCCTCGTAGATCCGGCATCCTGCCTTTGAGGCCTTACAGATATGGATTAACTCCGATGACAACCCGTCCGAAATGTCGATCATTGAAGTGGGCTGTATATTCAGTGCTCTGAGGGTTTGTATGATATCTCCCCGGGCTTCGGGCTTCAGTTGCCGTTCCAGGATATAATCGTAACCCTGAAGTTGAGGCTGCATGTTCCGGTTTACCTTAAATACTTCATTTTCCCGTTCCAGTAGTTGCAGTCCCATATAGGCCCCACCCAGATCGCCCGATACACAGATCAGATCATTTAACCGGGCGCCGCTCCTGTAAACAGCTTTGCCTTTTTCAACCTCGCCGATGGCAGTCACACTGATCAGCAAACCGGTTACCGAGCTTGTCGTGTCACCTCCGATCAAATCCACCTTGTATTGATCACAGGCCATTTGAATGCCTTCGTAAAGATCTTCAAGAGCTTCAACAGAGAATTTTCCTGAAATGGCAAGCGAAACCGTGATCTGCCGGGGTTCCGCATTCATGGCGAATACATCCGACAGATTTACCATCACTGACTTGTACCCCAGATGCTTCATGGGTACGTACATGAGGTTGAAGTGAATACCTTCAACAAGCAGATCGGTCGTGACAACAATTTGTTTATCCGAATAGTCGAGAACAGCGGCATCGTCGCCAACCCCTTTAATGGTTGCGGGGTTTCTCAAGACGATATTCTTTGTCAAATGGTCGATAAGACCAAATTCTCCGAGTGTGGAAACCGGCGTTGTTTTCTTTTTATCATCCATTTTTTAAAAATCAGACATCAAGGTGTGAAATATACCTTTCTGACTGTAAAAATAGCTTTACTTCATTATCTTTGCAATTTAATTTAAACAGAGGATATCGAAGTTTGTTATAGGAAGCGGCAGGAATATCGATTTGAGAATACAGGAATAAGTTAGAAGTTATGACAGAACAAGATAAAATATTGGAAGAAGTAACCTCCGGTGAATATAAATTTGGCTTCGTTTCAAATTTTGAAGCCGATACGATTCCTAAAGGGTTAAATGAACAGGTGATCCGTACGATTTCAGCGAAGAAGGAAGAGCCTGATTTTTTGCTTCAGTTTCGCCTGGAGGCATTCCGGAAATGGGAGAAAATGAAAATGCCTGATTGGCCTTACCTGAGAATACCGGATATTGATTTTCAGGATATCAGTTACTATTCAGCTCCAAAGAAGAATCCGAAATACAAAAGTTTGGATGAAGTAGACCCTGAATTGCTGGAAACGTTCAGCAAGCTGGGTATTCCGCTCGATGAACAGAAGATCCTGGCAGGTGTTGCCGTTGATGCCGTGATCGACAGTGTTTCGGTGAAAACAACTTTTAAGGAGACCCTGGCGGAGAAAGGGATTATTTTTTGTTCCTTCAGCGAGGCGGTGAGGGAGCATCCGGATCTGGTGAAAAAGTACCTGGGTATGTCGGTCCCGGCATCCGATAACTATTTTGCAGCATTGAATTCGGCGGTCTTTTCGGATGGCTCATTTTGCTATGTGCCAAAGGGCGTCCGTTGTCCGATGGAGTTGTCGACCTATTTCAGGATCAACGCTGCCGGCACAGGACAATTTGAACGGACGTTGATCGTGGCCGACGATGACAGTTATGTGAGTTACCTGGAAGGGTGCACGGCTCCGCAACGGGATGAGAACCAGCTTCACGCTGCTGTTGTGGAGATCATCGCGCTCGACCGTGCCGAAGTGAAATATTCGACCGTTCAGAACTGGTATCCCGGCGACAGGCAAGGTAAGGGCGGTGTTTACAATTTTGTAACCAAACGCGGTATTTGCAAGGGTGTGTCTTCGAGGATTAGCTGGACGCAGGTTGAAACCGGTTCGGCGATTACATGGAAATATCCCAGTTGCGTATTGATAGGCGATAATTCGGTTGGCGAATTCAATTCCGTGGCGGTTACCAATCATTTTCAGCAGGCCGATACCGGCACCAAGATGATCCATATTGGTAAAAACACCAAAAGTACGATCGTTTCAAAGGGTATCTCGGCAGGGAAAAGCGATAATTCGTACCGCGGATTGGTAAAAGTAATGCCCGGTGCCATCAATTCCCGGAATTTTTCGCAGTGCGATTCCCTGTTGCTGAGTTCGACCTGCGGAGCGCATACCTTTCCTTATATCGAGGTTGGAAATAAAAGCTCCATCGTGGAACATGAAGCCACGACTTCAAAAATAGGTGAAGACCAGATCTTTTATTGTAATCAGCGTGGCATTTCCACGCAGGACGCGATAGGAATGATCGTGAACGGCTATGCCCGGGAAGTGCTGAACAAACTCCCGATGGAATTTGCGGTAGAAGCGCAGAAATTACTGCAGATCAGCCTGGAAGGGAGCGTAGGATAGTAGTGAGTAGTGAGTAGCGAGTAGTGAGTAGCGAGTATTCCCAATGACCCATGCTCTGTGCTCCGCGCAAGATATAACATTTTATAATTTGACCATATACAAACATGCTAACAATAAAGAATTTACGGGTTGCTGTAGAAGGAATGGAAATCCTGAAAGGGATCAATCTCAGCATTAAACCGGGCGAGATCCATGCGATCATGGGACCAAACGGCTCCGGCAAAAGTACCTTGGGAAATGTATTGGCCGGTAAAGAAGATTATGAGGTTATTGAAGGGGAAATCGAATTCATGGGTGAAGACCTGCTCGAAATGGCTCCCGAAGACCGCGCCCGGAAGGGGCTTTTTCTGAGTTTCCAATACCCGGTCGAAATTCCGGGCGTACCGATGGTAAACTTTTTAAAGGCTTCGGTGAATGAACACCGGAAATACAAAGGTTTGGAACCCTTGTCGGCCTCGGAATTTCTGAAGTTGATGCGGGAGAAGAAGGAACTGCTTCACCTGGATTCACAGCTGACGAACAGGTCGGTGAACGAAGGGTTTTCGGGAGGAGAGAAAAAGAAGAATGAAATATTTCAGATGGCCATGCTCGAACCGAAGCTGGCGATCCTCGATGAAACAGATTCGGGGCTGGATATCGATGCGCTGAAGATCGTGGCCGAAGGGGTGAATGCGCTGAAGGATCCGAGGCATGCGGTCATTGTCATTACGCATTACCAGCGTCTGCTCGATTACATCATCCCTGATTTTGTGCATGTACTGTATAAAGGACGGATTGTGAAATCGGCAGGAAAGGAACTGGCCGTAGAGCTGGAAGAGAAAGGATATGACTGGATCAAAAAGGAACTTGTGTAAGATGAATCAGCCAGCAATAAATACGAATACATCGGTCAGCGAGAAGTATGTAACGCTTTTTCATGTAAACAGGAGCGTATTGGACCAGGGGTCCTCTCCATTGTTCAACCGGATGCGAGAGATTGCCATGAAACGCTTTGCACAGGGCGGGATACCTGGGTTTAAAAATGAACGCTATAAATACACCAACCTTCAGCCGGTTTTCGATAAGGAATACCATCCTGTCGTTCAGTATCATCATCCTGATATTGATTTAAATAAAGTTTTCCGGTGCGACGTACCCCTCCTGGATACGTATACCATCCTCCTGGTGAATGGTTGGTATTACGAAGGAAATCAAAAGCCGGAGGGACTTCCCGCGGGAACTGCCATCGGCAGTATCAGACAGGTTGCCAACGAAGAGCCGGTATTGCTTCAGAACTGTCTGAACCGCCTGGCGGGCCTGTCAGACGATCCGATGGTCGCACTGAACACCGCATTTGCTCAGGATGGTTTCTTTCTGCACGTTCCTGATGGCGTGGTATTGGAGAAGCCTATTCAGGTGGTTAACCTGCTGAGCGGACACGCCCCTGTATTTACCACACAGAGAAACCTGATCATCGTCGGCCGGCATAGTCAGGCGAAGATCATTTTCTGCGATCATACCTGGGACGCCTGTGACGTCTTGTCGAACAGTGTGACGGAGATTTTCGTGGGGCAGGACGCAATTACGGATTTTTATGTGGTGCAAAACCAGAATAATCAGGCAAACTCGGTAAATTCTGCTTTTGTGAAACAGGAGGAGAATTCGAATCTGCTGACCTGCGTGGCGACCCTCCATGGTGGAATGATCCGCAATAACCTGAGCATCAACCTGAACGGAGAACATGCGGAAGCTCATATGTATGGAATGTCGTTTACTGACAAAAAGCAGCATATCGACAATTTTACCGATGTGGAGCATAATAAGCCGAATTGCATGAGCAACCAGCTGTATAAGAATGTTCTGGATGAAGATTCGGTCGGGGCCTTTGCAGGAAGGATCCATGTAGCCCGTGATGCCCAGAAGACCAACGCCTTCCAGCGGAACAACAATGTGCTGCTTACCGATAAGGCGAAGATGCATACCAAGCCTCAGCTTATTATCGA
>CAZOYZ010000130.1:0-3787 GCA_964584045.1 uncultured Prolixibacteraceae bacterium
CCGGGTTATCCGCAAAAGCCTGAAATTGTGAAGCTGCCTTTTGCTTTTTCAGATGTTGGCCGTACGCCGATGGAGAATACCCCCGTTGTTTTCAATTCGAAGTTGCTCATTGTGGCCAATTATCGTCCCGGTGGCGCTGAGGCCAAAGGTGAAAATGCGTATTTGTACATTGATGATTTACGAACAGGTGGGGAGGTCGCCCGGTTTGGGCAGGGCCATTCGTTTGTCTCTGCTTTTGTAAACGACAACGAACTGAACGTCTTTGCCCTGGAGTTTTTCGACTTTGGACGGGTCATGAATTCTTCGGGTATTGACCGGCTGGTTTCCACCGACCTGGAAAATTGGGAAACCGAAAAAGTGATTTTGCCGGAAGGGGACGAACATCTTTTTAACTCTTCGGTTTGTCGCGACGATAAAGGCTATGTAATGGCTTACGAGTCGGATAAGCCGGTACAGTTTTGTTTTAAGTTTGCCCGTTCGGCCAACTTGTCGAAGTGGGAGAAAGTGAATGGCTTGGTTTTTACCGGGGAAAAGCGCGAGTATTCGGCCTGCCCTGTCATTCGTTATTTTGCACCATATTACTATGTGATTTACCTTCACGCGCCGGTAAAAGGACATAACGGCTGGATCTCGTATATGGGGCGTTCCATCGATCTGGAAACATGGGAACTGAGCCCTTTTAACCCGGTGCTGGAAGCAGACCCGGGGGAGGGGAAAAACAATTCGGATGTAGATATCCTGGAATATGGAGGGAAAACCTATCTGTATTATGCAACGGGCGACCAGGAAACCTGGGGAACGATGCGGGTTGCCATGTTTGACGGAACCGAGGAAGCATTTTTCGAAGCTTATTTTCCGGAAGGGATGACGTTAACCCGGATTTCAGCAAAACAATAAATTATCGGGATGAAAAGACTTCAGAAAGTATTGATTTTTGCAGCCTGCTTTTATTGTTGCTTGTCTGCATTTTCACAACAGTCATTAAAGAATATTCAATCCGCTTTTAACCCCCAAACCGCAGCATGGAATATTTCCTGGCCGGGCCGTGTGGCGCAGTACGACCTGGTGTATCTCAGTCCGCCTGTCGATCCGATGCAGGGCATCTCTCTCGGAAACGGCGAAATCGGGGTCTTGTTCTGGTGTGAGGATTCGAAATTAGTTGCGGTGGTCAACAAAAGCGATTTGTGGGACGATGCAGCCTTCGGCCCGTTCAAGAACTGGGATGCCGGCCAGGAAGATTACAGTACGACACAGCGCCATGCCGGCCGGATTATCATCGATTTTAAACTTCCGGTTTTCAGTGTGCTTTACCTTTCTGATTTTAAAGCCCGGCTTAACCTTTCCGATGCTTCCTTAACGATGGAATCAGTGAGCCCGTTTGGTAAAGTGGTATTGAAAGCCTTTGTCGACCATGCGACCGGCGAATTGTTGTTTGATTTGCAAAATGACCTGAACGAAGAAACACCACTCGAGATAGCGCTTGAACGATATGGTTCGCGAACCTATTCGCATTGGTACAGCCAGATCAACCGCGACGCCACCATCGGTTTGTCGGGAACAGAAGCGACGGCCGACAGTTCAGGCGCTTTCCTCACTCAAAAACTGTCGGGAGGGACATTTGCCGCAGGAGGCAGCGTGATTAAAGACAACGGGTTAACGGTCAGTTATTCACGTGAACATTCGAGGTGTTCTGCCATTCGGTTGTCGGGTAAACAACAAAAAAATGTACAACTCGCTTTCGCGGTCACCTCACCCATGGAAAAAGACCCGGTTTCAGAAGTAAAAAACAGGTTGTCCCGGATCAAAAGCGAGGGCATGGAGGCTTTTCAAAAATCCAATGAAGAAGCATGGAGGTCAATCTGGGAAAGGTCGTTTATCGATTATGGTGACGATTACCTGAATAACCTTTGGTATCTGACCATGTATTACGCCAATGCTTCGCAGGGCGGAACATACCCGGGACGCTTCAACAATGGGGTATGGGGCTGGAGCCGTGATGTGCAAAACTGGAATTTTTATTTTCACTGGAACCAGCAACAATTGTACTGGCCATTGAATGCGGCCGGCTTTCACGAGTTAGTCAGCCCGTACCTTGACTATCGGTTCAATTCGTTGCCCCATGCAAAAAGAGATGCCAAAGAACTCTGTAATGCCGGCGGCGCTTTCATCTCCGATGTAACCGACCGCCGCGGATATAATTCATCAGGAGAAAAAGATAACCACACCCCGGTTGCCGAAATTGCCCTTGATTTTTGGAGGCAGTACCAATATACCGGAGATCGGAAATTTCTTCAGGAGAAAGCCTTACCTTTTATGATCGAAGCTGCCCGTTTTTACGAATCAGTCCTGGTGAAAGAGAACGACGGGTTATACCATGCAAAAGAAGGTACCGGATATGAAGGCTGGATCAAGCTAAAAGACGGACTTACTGAATTAGTGTATGCCAGGGCCTTGTTCCCGACCGTGTTAAAGGCTTTGAAAACTGCCGGAATGAATCTGCCTGAAGCGAAAAAGTGGAAAGAAATACCGGAACACCTGGCTCCGTTGCCGACCATTCAGGCCGGAGAAGATGTGATTGCCCTCAAAGGAACGGCGTATCAGCTTCAAAGAGGCATTTTTAAAGGACAAACTTGTCCTGCTGATCAAATCTTTGCAGCCGGTTGGGGGATTAAGGAAAACAAAATGCTCACGGTTTACCATCCCGTTGAAGATTCGACATCTAACCACGGGTTGGCTTTGCTCGACGGTATTTTTCCTTCAGTTCCCAGCTCACCGGTTTTCCCGTCGGGACAAATAGGATTGTCAGCAAAAGGAACCACCCTGTTTGATAATATGACCACCACTGCACTTCTGTATGGTTCGGAAGGCACCGGCTGGGACCCTGTTCCCATCGTTTTGGCCAGACTTGGATTAGCAGACGAGTTGTCATCCGACCTGGCCCGTTTTCCGGGAAGGTGGCAAATCTATTGCAACGGATGGGGACATTGGGGGCTGGAAGGTGAAGTGAATAAGGACGCTGAATGGTTTTTCCGCACCAATATGGTGAGGGATGTGCGTACGAAGGAAGAATTTCCGTTGCCGATGTGGCCGTTCAGGCACATGTCGATGGAGTCGATGTCGGTGCTGGCAACGGCCATGAACGAGTCGCTGCTTCAGAGCTACGATGGCACCTTGCGTGTTTTTCCTGCATTCCCTGATCGTAAAAACGGACGGTTTACCCTTCATGCGGAGGGTGGGTTTATCGTTTCTTCGGAAATGAAATCAGGAGAAGTTCAGTGGATTTGCATTAAAAGTCTCCTGGGTAATACCTTCAGGCTTGCATTGCCCTGGAAGAACGCTGTCTTACAGTCAGCACAAAAAAAGATACAATCGGTACGCGGAGAAACCATCGAAGTAAAAACAAATAAAAATGAATTGATCACAATCGTTCCTGATGGCTGTGATTTCAGATTCCGGATGGTGACGGACGAGAAACCTGTGCCTAACGGGCAGGTAAAATACCATTCTTCAGGAAAAACACACCTGGGAATACCCAGAATGTTCTGATGATTACAGGAAAACCGGATAGGGGAAACTGGACAGAAACCGGCAATCGTTCTGGAAATCTCCGGCCTGGTCATTACGAAGAACCAGTGAAGAAGCCCGAGTCGAGCCTTGGCAAATAAGGCTGGCGATGTGCGAGTAAGACTAACATTTAAATATTAATGAAGGATAATAAGTAACCAATTTCCTTATCAGAAATATCTTCCTGTTCAGATTTATCGTAGATGGCAAGCAGGAAAACATT
>CAZOYZ010000130.1:3887-4991 GCA_964584045.1 uncultured Prolixibacteraceae bacterium
CCGTTTAAGCTGTCTGTCAAACGGCGGTATCGCGACAACATTATAACTCATCGAGCAGGTCTTTTGCGGGACGACCTTTTAGTTTGCCCTGTTTTGCCAAATTGAGATTTTCCACTGCTTCCTTTATTTCTTCCAACAGTTGTGCTTTTGCCGGGGATATTGGCTTTGCCTTGGCAAACGAGAAATTATTGAGAAGTTCCAGTATGAATTCCCCTTTATTATCTTTTACATCAACAAGTAGTTTCATAATCCTGATCGTTTATTTATTTTAGCCATATCGTCTTGAACCCCGGTGTTTAATCAAACAGTAAAAGTACAAAATCTGGAAGGTATTTCAAAGTCCGCTATCCCAATTCTCGGTATCCTGGTTTAGTCAGATGAAGGCACGGAAGGTTGGATTGCTGACTGGGTCATCCGGCAAAACACTTTCTGTCCTGAACCAGTATGAAGGACTGATCTGGAACGGCTTACCCGAAAAAAAACATTTCATTCACGCGATTTCAGAAATTAACGAATTAATGTTAATTTTCCGCACGGAAGGTCATAAAATTCGCGTCTTGCAAAAAAAGCCTGAAATATCCGATTCCATACTCATCCCTGCCGTCAGGAAAGGTGACCGTCATGCTTTTGACCAGTTGTTCCGCAAATACAGTTCTGCGCTCTACTCGTTCGTTTTCAGTATCATCAAAGATGAACCCGGGTCAGAAGAAATCGTTCAGGATACGTTCTTAAAAATCTGGGAAAAACGGAACGAACTGCAAACCGGATTTTCCTTTAAGTCCTACCTGTTTACCATTGCGGTAAACGCTGCCAAAAAAGGCTACCGGAAAAAACTCCGCGAAAACAAGTATAAGCAGGAACTCGCCACTGAACTGGGACATAACGGATCGACCGATCTCAGCGTAATCGAGTACAGGAGTCTGCTGGATTACGTCAATCGGATCATCGAACGGCTGCCGCCGGCCAGGCGTGAGATATTCATCATGAGCCGGAAAGAGGGACTGCAAAACGCAGCGATCGCTGAAATCCTGAACATTTCGGAACAGACAGTCAAAAACCAGTTGGTTTCGGCACATAAATTTATGATGGCTGAAGCGAAAAAAA
>CAZOYZ010000130.1:5091-7553 GCA_964584045.1 uncultured Prolixibacteraceae bacterium
GTCAAAAACCAGTTGGTTTCGGCACATAAATTTATGATGGCTGAAGCGAAAAAAAACCGGAGTGAGCTTGAGTTTCTGTTTTTCTGCCTTTTTTTCAGATTCTGATCTCCTTCTCTTTTTTAAAAAATCACTTCTTCCGTAGTACGATTTCATGACCTACGGATATAATAGAAAAGCAGAAAATGAAAAGGCGTTGCAAAAAGCGCTTTTAAGGCAGTGGCGCAAAAAAGATGAAGGCGTTGTCAAATCAGGTCCGGTTACTGAACTTGTTATGATATTAAAAAAAGAAATACTGATCAAATACCTGCGCGGATATTTTTCGCTGAACGAGAAGGCGGTCGTTGACGAATACTTCACCGGTAAAAGATACGATAAGGAACTGACGGAAGTATTAAAAGAACACTGGGATGAGTTGAACAGCGGAAATGTGGCAGACAGGAAAGACCTGTCGCCTGTGTTGGATAGAATCGGTCATGAATTGTCTCTTCGGCCGGCACGTCGAATTTCTACCCTCAAACTGGTCTTGCAGTGGTATGCAAAGGCAGCAGCAATTTTGCTTTTTCCTGTTTTGGCAGCCACCTTTTTCTGGAGCCGGACTGACAATCCTTCAGACGCATGGATCGAGATTCACTCGCCTTTTGGGGCACAGACACGGTTTACTCTTCCCGACGGATCTTCCGGCTGGCTAAACAGCGGCTCAGTTATAAAATATCCGCTGGAGTTTCGTTCTGAAAGGACTGTTAAGCTGAACGGAGAAGCTTACTTCGATGTCATGAAAAATCCCGCCTCCCCGTTTACCGTTCATACCGGTTCGGTGGATGTTAAAGTTACGGGCACATCGTTCAACGTTGTTTCATACGATACTGATTCGCTGTCAGAAATAGTGGTCACATCGGGCAAGATCGAGGTCTTGTTTGGAAAAGGGAAAGCCGGGCTAAGCCTGCTGCCTGACGAAAGGCTGGTCTATCACAAGCAGACCGGCAACCTCGTAAAATCCTTGGTCGATGTCCAGGGCTTCACGTCCTGGAAAACCGGCAGGCTTATTTTTCTGAATGACAATCTGGATGAGGCAGTCCGCAAAATCGCCAGGTTTTATCACGCAAAAATCCGGGTGGATCCGGAAGTGGACCGGAACCAATCGTTCCGGGCTATTGTGGAAAAGGAAAGCCTGGAAGAAGTTCTTCGTTATATGAAGCTGACCATGAATCTGGATTATGCCATTCAGGAGCAAAAGTCCGGCAGCGGGGGAGTCATTGAAGGGAAAAAGATCGTTATCACCAGCCCAACCAAAAAATAAAGCTTTTGCGCGGGCAACATCAGTAAAAACAAAAAGGGAAGTGCAGCAACACTTCCCCACAATTAGCGAGTTTTTAAGCATTTACTCAACTAAAATTTCAAAAGTATGAAAAAAAAACGAATGGGTCGGAAAACGATGTCCGATCCTGTAAAAAAAATTTTACGGCTAATGAAGTTAATGGTCTTTTTATTAATGGTCAATTTTGCGCAACTGATGGCGAATAATTCGTATGCGCAAAAGGCGAAGCTGTCTGTTGACCTGAAAAACGTCAGCATCGAATCGGTTTTGTTATCCATCGAAAACCAATCATTTTTCAAGTTTATTTACAACAAAGAGAAGGTCGATGTCGATTCGAAGGTCAGTATTTCTGTTCAGGACAAAACCATCAACGAAATCCTGGATATTCTCTTTGAACGCGATCATGTGAACTATTCCTTTTATGGCAACCAGGTTATACTGACAAAAAGCGGTGATCCTGTCGTTTCCACGCAAGACAGGACGGTTTCCGGCAAGGTTGCCGATCCTTCCGGGGCCCCGTTGCCGGGAGTCACAGTGATGATAAAAGGAGCCTCCTCCGGTACTATTACAGGAGCCGATGGTGATTATATCCTGTCGAACGTGTCCGCCAATGCCGTTCTGGTATTTTCCTTCGTGGGCATGAAAACCCAGGAGGTTGCCGTTGCCGGCAAAACCACGATCAACATGACCATGACAGAAGAGACAGTGGGGATTGAAGAGGTGGTGGCCGTTGGGTATGGAACAGTCCGGAAGGCTGACCTGACAGGCTCGGTGACATCCGTATCGGCCAGGGATTTTGACAAGATTCCGGCATCCACACCACTACAGGCCCTTACGGGGAGGACAGCAGGCGTTCAGATCACAACCAGTGGCGGTATGCCCGGCGCCGGAGCGGAGGTATTGATCAGGGGTGTGAAATCAGTCAAGGGCACCAACTCGCCCATTTATGTGGTCGATGGTGTGATCAGTACGACTATTGACAACGTGGATCCGGTGAGCATTGAATCGGTATCCGTTCTGAAAGATGCGTCCGCAGCGGCAATATACGGAGCAAGGGCTGCCAATGGTGTCATCCTGGTTACGACCAAAAGGGGGGCATATAAAAAGGGCATAGACATTACCCTTAACTCTTATTATGGGATCCAGA
>CAZOYZ010000130.1:7653-9248 GCA_964584045.1 uncultured Prolixibacteraceae bacterium
GGGGCATATAAAAAGGGCATAGACATTACCCTTAACTCTTATTATGGGATCCAGACGGAAAGCAACCTTAAATTGAAGCTTTTAAATTCAGCCCAGTATCTTGAATTGCTCACGGAGGCCTATGCAAATACCGGATTGGGGGTGCCATGGGATGCCTCAATTCTTGAGCATTACGAAGGAGTAGATACCGACTGGCAAGACCTGATCACGCAAAAAGGTGTCATCCAAAACTACAATTTATCACTCAACGGTGGTTCAGAGAAATCGAATTATTACGTTGCTGCAGGCTATCAGGATCAAAAAGGACGGGTCATTGAAACAGCATTTAAAAAATATACCCTGACTTTTAACACGGACCATAAAATCAATGACTGGATAAAATTCGGGAATTCCTTAAACATTTATTCCAATAGAAGAGATGGAACGCAGTCGTATGGTGGTCTCGTCCTTGAACCCTATGAAACCGCACTGCAAAAAACCCCGTTGTCAAGGGCATACGAAGACAATGGCGATTACGGACATATCTTTAATACTACCCTTGAAGACGTGCATAACAATCCAATATGGGAGGCAAAGGAAACTTTAAATCAGACAATAGGCAAAGGGTTGCAAGGTAGTCTCTATCTGACGTTAACACCGTTGCAAGGACTGGAGATCACTGTACGCGGAAGTGCGGATTACAGTACTTCTTATTTTTCTTATTTTAAACCTGGTGTATCGAGGATCTATGGTTGGGAAGGATCGTCAGTCAATAGCGTTGAAAAATCGTATACTGAGACGAATCACTGGATCGGCGACTTTCTGGTGAACTACACAAAAAGCATCGGTAAGCATAACCTGAAGTTTCTGCTGGGATATTCACTTGAAGAAAGTGTTACTGAAACCCTGGCGGGAACCCGGACCGGCACGCCGAATAACGTGATCCGCTATCTGAGTGCCGGCGACCCGGCAACCCAGACAAACAGCAACGGATACTCCGACTGGTCTTTTGCCTCAGAGTTTGGCCGGTTTAGTTATGATTATAATAAAAAGTACCTGTTCACGGCCACGGTCCGCAGGGATGGCACATCGCGTTTACAGCAACATACCCGGTACGGGATATTTCCCTCAGTCTCTGTTGCCTGGAGGGCAAGCGAAGAAGAGTTCGTAAAAGGGGTTGATTTTATTGATGACCTGAAACTGCGGGCAAGTTACGGCAGCCTGGGAAATATTTTAAGTGTGGGGACCTATGGTACTGTCGCTTCACTAAGCAGTGGAATTACCATATTAGACAATGGTCCGGTGCAGGCCTATACGCTTTCTTCGGCAGTCAATAGAGACCTTGAATGGGAATCTTCTGTAAAAAAGAACATTGGTCTGGATGCGACTGTTTGGAGCAACCGGATATATGCCACGTTCGACTATTTTATTGAAGACATCAGCAACCTGCTGTTTGAGAATCAGATTCCTCCGTCGACAGGATTGATCGGTCAGCCGCTTATCAATGCCGGGGAAATGAGAAACAAGGGTTACGAACTTGAATTGGGTTATCGCGAAAAGATCTCAGACTGGTACTTTGATATCGGTTTTAATCTTTCTCATGTTAAAAATGAAGT
>CAZOYZ010000130.1:9348-11605 GCA_964584045.1 uncultured Prolixibacteraceae bacterium
GGGGGACTTATAACGTGTGGTTACAAAAACTGGAGTTTACAGGTTCAGCTTCAGGGTGTCCAGGGAATCGATAAAGTCATCGTCAGCAACTGGCGAGGTGTGTTGGATTTATTTTCAGGTACTGTGAAGAATCAGGATGCGAGGATTTATAACCGGTATGAACCCACCAAAAATCCTAAGGGGACCTGGCCAAGAGTATCTTTAGGTGATACAGGTTCAAACGGGCCTACTACGTTATCTGAATTCTGGTTAGAAAACGCTTCTTACTTGCGTGTTAAAAATGTAAACCTGAATTACAACCTTCCGAAAGAGACCTGCAGCAAGATCGATATGAAAGCGCTTGGCTTATTCGTAAGTATCCAAAATGCCTGGACATTTACCAAATATACAGGACCAGAGGTGGATACAACGTCAGATCCGTTGGTGGGCGTCTCCCAGCCACGGATATGGACATTGGGATTAAAAGCAACATTTTAATGAATTGAAAAATAACAAACGATGAAACGGACTCTATTTTTACTGATAACAGGCTGTTTTCTATTTCTGAATGCCTGTGAAGAAGAAGAATTTCTGGATCGTAATCCGAAAGCTTCGCCAAACCCTAAAAACTTTTTCATAGATGCCTCATCTGCACGAATGGCCGTCAATGCATGTCCTCTTCCCTGGACCAGGCAAAATTACATGATGAAACGGAATATGGGCGCTGTGCTCGAGGGAATCTCCGATGATGCATGGTATCGCCAGTCCGGCGCTCCTGAAATTGCCCTTTGTAACTGGGATGTGAATTCAGTCAACCGGAATGTGGTAGCCTGGTGGACATACCCTTATCAGTGCATAAACAATGCAAATTTTGCCATTGACAATATCCCGTTATCGTCTGATCCTAATTTTACGCCCGAACAACAAGCCCCCTATATTGCCGAAGCAAAATTTTACAGGGCTTATTCCTATATTTTCTTAACGGCTTTCTTTGGCGACGTTCCTTTGTTTACAAGCGCTGCATCCGGCTTTGACGAGTTCTATAAACCCCGTACGCCAAAAGCGGACATTCTGGAACAGGTTGTGGAGGATTTGACCTATGCAAAAGATAATCTGCCTACCTCGCAGCCTTCAGCAAAAGGAGCGCCCACCAAAGCTACCGGCGCTGCAATGCTGGCCAAAGCACAGCTTTTCAGGAAGGATTGGGTGGCTGCTGAGTCAGCAGCAAGGGAGGCAGTCCAGATCGCCGAAAGTTCAGGCTACCACATGCTTGACAATTACCTGGATAACTGGTCTCAGGAAGGAAACGCCGAGTTGCTTTTTTACTGGGGTTATGTGGAGAATAACGGAGATTATGGACAGAATTTCACCGTTTACCGCAATTGCCGTGATCTTCCGGCAACACTTAGAATTTCTATTCTTGGTGATGGATTTGGATATCTCATTCCAAACCGGGATCTCTATGACGAATTTGAAGGGGGTGACCCGAGAAGAGAGTTCACGTTATATTCTCCCGGGCATGACTATGAAGTTTATCCCGGTCCGGCAGATTTTCCATATACGCATGAAATATATGACGCATCCGGGAAGAAAGTACAATGGAATGTCACCTATAAAGCCGGCGATATGGTACAGTACGATTACCGGTGGTCGCCAACAGGATTGAATATCCGCAAAATGACCAAATCGCTGAGGGATGATGTCCGTGTGGAATGGGACGGGCTTGATTGTCCTGTCATGCGGATGTCCGAACTCTATCTGATTTTGGCCGAGGCCCTGGCTGAGCAGGGAAAACCGGAAGCGCTGACATGGGTAAACAAGGTACGTTCAAGGCCGTCAGTGAATATACCGGGAAGAGCCCTCAATGACGGGAAAAAGGGAGACAACAGCCTGGTGGATATTGTTCGTCACGAAAGGAGGGTAGAACTGGCGGGGGAAGGATTGAGGATACTTGACCTGATCAGGTGGGGAACCTTATATACGGTCTTTGGTGATGGGACAAAAGTCAAAAGACACTTCTTCTCCGACTTTTTACCTGCAGGAAATGCTGCAAAGTATTCCAAACCTGTTTCTGCAATCAGGAATCCGGTACTCCCCACTCCACAGGACGAAATAGATACAAATCCTGCATTAACTCAGGATCCTGCCTGGGCAAACTAAATCTGCGCGACTGCGCATAGTTTCAATTGCTAGGCAAAAACAAAGAACGGGAAAATTTCACAAGGTGAGGTCTTCCCGTTTTTGTTTTTACCGTATTCCGGGATTTCTGCCTGATTTT
>CAZOYZ010000131.1:0-2006 GCA_964584045.1 uncultured Prolixibacteraceae bacterium
GACGGAACAGCCAACCAGCGGGCCACCGGGTCGCCCTATGTTTACACGTATACCTTAAAAGGAGAAGGAGAGGAGACGTGGCGCCCCCGTTTCACGTATTACGGGTTCCGCTATGTGCAGGTTGAGGGTGCCGCGCCCGATACGGCCGGCGACGGGAAAGCGGTGATCCTGCAGATGAAATTGCTGCATAACCGGAATGGCGCCCCCGGGAATGGATCTTTTATATGCTCGAACGAACTGTTTAACCGGATCCATGAACTCATTGACCGGGCCATCAGGAGTAACTTTCAGAGTGTGTTGACCGACTGTCCGCACCGGGAGAAGCTGGGATGGATGGAACAAACCTTCCTGATGGGGGCCGGCATCAATTTTAATTACGACAGTTACCATCTGTACCGGAAGCTGGTGTACGACATGATCGATGCCCAGACCGCAGATGGCCTGATACCGGATATCGCTCCCGAGTATGTCGTTTTTGAAGGAGGGTTCAGGGATTCGCCCGAGTGGGGCAGTGCCGGGGTGATCCTGCCGTGGCTGCTGTACCGCTGGTATGACGACTGTGAGACGATGAAAAAGGCCTGGCCGATGATGAACCGGTATGCGGCTTATCTGAAAGCGAAGTCGGAAAACCATATCCTTTCACATGGCCTGGGCGACTGGTTTGATTTAGGGCCGGGAAGGCCGGGACCTGCCCAGTTAACTCCGATGGCGCTCACCGCTACCGCTATTTATTATTACGATGTGAAGCTGCTGGCTCAAATGGCTGCTGTTTTAGGCAAGACGGATGAACAAAAGCAGCTTGAAGCCTGGTCGGATGAGATAAAAGCAGCGTTTAACGGGAAGTTCTTCGACAGGGAAAACGGAGTTTACGCCACAGGCAGTCAGACTGCGATGGCCATGCCCTTATGCGTCGGGCTGGTCGACGATCCCCTGCGTGACAGCGTACTGAGTAACCTGGCCGATTCCATCCGTGCGAATGGCAATGCGCTGACAGCCGGGGATATCGGTTTTCATTATGTGGTGGAGGCCTTGACAAACGGGGGTGCTTCGCAACTGCTTTTTGAAATGAATAACCGGGATGATGTGCCGGGGTATGGTTACCAGCTTAAAAAGGGAGCCACCACGCTGACCGAGTCGTGGGCGGCGCTGGAGGAAGTCTCGAACAACCACCTCATGCTCGGACATCTGATGGAATGGTTCTACCAGGGCATCGGTGGCATCAGGCAGGCTGAAAACTCGACCGCGTACAGGGATATCGTGATCAGCCCCGAGGTGGTTGGCGATCTGACGTTTGCAAAAACAACCTTTCATTCTCCTTATGGCAAAATTTCTGTCAACTGGGAGAAAAAAGACGGATTATTCACCCTTCAGGCAACGATCCCGGCGAATACCCGGGCCACTGTTCATTTGCCTTTCACCGGTGAACTGACGGTCAATGACCGGAAGCCGGCGCCGGAGGGTCTGATTCCCGGATTAGCCGGCACTGAAGTTCAGGCAGGCAAAACGATTTGCCGGGTCGGCTCCGGGAGGTATGAATTTAAGCTTTATCAGGGTTCATCTTCCGCGAAACCGGTTTTGCGGTAGCCGCCAACCAGGAGTTTATCGGTGATGGCCCCGCCACTTCCTTCTTCCAGATCTTCAAACCAGACTTCAAAATAGATGCTGTCGGCCACGTATCCGGATGGCAGCGTGACTGCGTCTTCAATGACCTTGCCGTTCATGATCTTCACACCGATATCGTAACTTTCGTTTGGTAATAGTTGATCAGAACCAAATGTCATCGTTTGCACATGGACCGGGACCCTCACCTGATAGTCCCAAAACCGGGGCGTGCCTGCCACAATGTCGGTCAACCACATTTCCGTGCCGTTATCATCGGCGGTATTGTAGGTTAAAAGACCTGTATAACCGGCTCCAAAGGGGTCTTCCCCATAGGTTTCGTGATCATAGCGGACATACCATTCGCCCGACAGGCCATGAACGGAACTGTTCCAAATATCTGCATC
>CAZOYZ010000131.1:2106-9271 GCA_964584045.1 uncultured Prolixibacteraceae bacterium
GCGTAATAACCTCCCAGGAAGTCGGTGACCATAAAAATACCGGGAGCGGCCTTTGCCAGGGCGATCTCCAGGTTTTCATAGGATCTTGGTGTGCTTCCGTCTGCTTCAGTCCTTACAACGGCAGAAGTATAGGTTCCCGACAAATCGGTATCCGGGGCCTGAGGATCATAAACCAGGACTGTTCTGCTTGTGGTCGCGTCGAAGCCGTCGGCATTTGTTGCCGAATAGATGACGGTATAAACGCCCGGTTCTGTTTCGTCAATGTCATCGCTCATGGTCACCTCCAGTTCTTTTTCGCCGGCGGTTGCTTTGATCCCCGGATCGGCGTATGCTGTTCCTGCCGGGAGGATATAAGGATTCTCTCCGGTCATTTCAAAGACTGCATAGTGCGTTTCAAAGGAGATATTTTCTGTTTCCTTTTCGCAGGCCGAAAAGATTGTGAGCACGGCAAGTAAGGGTATATCAATTAATTTTTTCATGTCCATTTTATTTGAAGATTAAGATCCTGTTATTTTCCGGGTTTTTGATCCCACCAGATCTTCTGTCCCACGTTATCCTTCTGCGGAGGTTTTGTCGGGCTGGTGTTACGGGTCATCACTTCATTCGGGTAAATGGGAGATGCCGGCAGGTTTCCTCCCAGTTTGGCGCGTCCTTTCACGGAGATGGTGAATTGTCCGACCGGGAAATTCTCGAAAGCTGCCCGGCGATCGGCGGCAATATTGATTTCGTTCACCGAAGGATACTTGGTACGGTTCCTTTCCAGGAATGCTTCCCAGTGCTGATATTTGGCATGGGCCACCCATTTCTGCATGGCGATCTGACGGATCTCATCCTCCGTTGTTCCATTCTCCCATTCGGCATAGCCGCCTGCCTGCGTGATGGTGTTGGACAGACCGTGGGCTGCAAATGACGCGTTCACTCCGTTTTCGTAATGCATCCGGGCGTTGTCATGCTGTCCGGCACGTGCATATACCTCGGCCAGGTAAAATTCCACTTCCCATAAGGACATCAGCGGAAGATCCATGTTGACGCTAAAGGTCATTTTACTGTAATCTTCTGCCTCATCATCGATGCCGTCTCCATCGGAGTCGTCTTTCGAGTCGAAATCTCCCTGGAATGCCCCTTCGAAGCCACTTCCGCCTTCTGTATAAATTGAGCTTAAACGCGGATCATTGTTGACGCGCAGGTAATCCAGCAGGGTTTTGCTGGCGATGACATTGGTCGAAAGATAATTTGCAGCGCCAAGGTCAAATTCGGCCATCGGGTGACGTTTTCCATCCTTATCTTCAAAGACGGAACCATCAATTTGCGCGCTTTTTGTCAGGAAGCCGGCCGACTCCACAAAAGCAAGCACATTCTCATTATTGTAGGACGGGGTTTCGGACAGGCGAAGCATGAGTTTGAGTTTCAGTGAATTGGCAAAACGGATCCAGTCGTCCACATTCCCGCCCAACAGGAAATCTTTTTCTTCATTGATCAGCGCCCCGCTGTAGTCGATATCCAGCACGGAATCGATCCGCTGAAGGAGATCGGCATAGATATCCTCACCTGCGTCGAAAGCAGGTGACAGGATCTGTTCATCACCCCGCAGTGCTTCAAAGTATGGCACGTCGCCCCAGGTATCGGTGACCAGCTGCCAGGCATAAACCGACAACGCTTCGGCCAGCAGATAGCTGCCTTTGTCATCTCCTTCGGAGGCGATGCGTTTAATTTCTTTCAGATCATTTAAGGCGCCTGCAGTTAATTCGACATAGGCGTTGGAAAATTCGGTCTCATTGTATTCTTCCAGGAATTTAAACTGAGAAGCCGTATAGCTGTGTGCCATGTATTGCGACCAGTAGCCTCCGGCAAAACCCATGTCCCAACCCATGGTGGTGTTGGCGATGCTGACTTCCGAGATGGGGATCAGTGCATCTGAATTTGGCAGTTCTCCCAGGTAATCGGGATCATGATTGATATCGAGCCAGTTGTCCGAACATCCCCAGGAAAGTGCTGCAATAAAACTATATAAGATTAATCGTTTCATATGTTTTAGAATTGATGGATTAGAATGTGATTGAAAGCCCGAACGTATACGTTTGGTTGGTCGGATTTGCTCCGAATTCTCCAAAGCGTGCAGCCAGATCGTTCCCGAACGTGGTGGTTTCCGGGTCGATATACTGGTTATCGGCAGGTGTCCATAATAAAATGTTGGACGCCACAACGGATAGTCTGATATCCTGAATATTAAATTTTTCGGTGACTTTGCCCGGTACTTTATACGATAACGACAGTTCACGCAGCTTCAGGAAAGAGCGGTCAATGATGTTATAGGCCTCCGACTCGAAGGCACCATTGTCGCCATAAAATTCATGGAGTGTATTATAGGTGACCGGAGTCGTATTCTCGCTGTACGATCCGTCGCTGTTCTGGACGACCGAGTGCGGGACCACAAAGGGCTGCCGTTCGTTCATGACGGATTCGATGGCGCTTCCGGTCCAGTGCATGTAAGCTTTGGTGTACGAGTAGATGTACCCGCCATTGTGCAGGTCGAGTGTGCCGCTCAGTGTAAATCCTTTCCAACGGAAGGTATTGGTCAGTCCCATTTGGAAATCTTCGTTGACACTGCGGTTTTTAATCACCTGCAAATCGGCCGACTTCATCACGTTGCCGTTGCCGTCGACGACCAATTTCTGTTCTCCGTCAAGTTCGACGGTGCGCGGTACATAGGTTTTGAATAAGCCAAGCTCTTCACCTTTTACAGCCACGATCGTGGCATCGCCAAAACCGTCGATCGAAACTTCTCCTCCCGGAAGTTCAAGGACTTTATTTTTGTTCGTGGTGAAATTGTAGCTGAGATTCCAGGTGAAGTCTTTTATTTTTAAAGGCGTTGCGGTGAAGGTCAGTTCAATTCCTTTGTTTTCCACGTCGCCGAGGTTGGTAATTTGGGAAGTATAGCCGGACGACGGATCGATGGGCAGGGTTGTGATCAGCCCTTCCGTTTTTTTCCGGTATAACGCCAAGTCCAGCCCGATGCGGTTATTGAAGAAACGAACGTCCAGTCCCGCTTCAATTTCCTTGGTAATTTCGGGCTCCAGGTTCGGATTACCCAACTGGTTGGAAATTTCCCAGGAGTGGACCCCATGCAGAGGGAAGGTCAGATCGTCCAGGTCCGGATAGCCCGGAATATCGGAAAACGCGCTGACAAAAACCGGATAGATCTGGTAGGGGTCGGCGTCGTTACCGGTCCATCCGTAAGCCAGACGCAGCTTTCCAAAGCTGAGCGGTTTCATATCGACAGATCGCTCTTTCAGGAAATCGGAGAACACGAAGCTGCCTGTCACACCCGGATAGAAGAAGGTATTCTTGTTTTTTGGGAGGGTCGACGACCAGTCATTCCGTGCGGTTGCCGAAAGGAAGGCATAATTTTTATAGCCCAGGTCCACGCTGGCAAAAATTCCGGCAAGCCGTCTTTTTTCCCTGGATTGCTCCGATAAAGGGTCGGTCAGACTGTTTTTTAAGTGATAATAGCCGGGCACGTCGAGCGAATTGATATACCCCTTCACGTCATCAAAGCCCCGCTGGTTGAAATTTGTACCGACCAGTGCGCTTAACGAGAGGTCTTCGTTCAGATCCTTGTTAAAGGTCAGCAGCGCATCATGACTGTATTCATACCGGGACCGTTTTGTAATCTCATAGCTTCCCGGGTTGGCGGTACTGCTTCCGTCATTCGGGCTTCCCGGGGTAAATTCGATCTTGGCGATCCATGCTTCCGTGGTCGAATTTTCGACATCGCCGCTGAAACGGTAAGTGAGCTTCAGGTTCCTGAGGATGTTGTAGTTCAGTTCAACTTTCCCGAAGAATTTGTTTTTAACCTGTTCGGCACCGTTTTCATTCAGCGAATAATAGGGGTTGATCCCGTAAGGGGTGAAATAATTGTCCAGGTTATAATATTTACTTTTATAATCCTTCATGTCCACGATCGAGATGTCTTCGGGTATCTCCCACAGGCTCCGGAATACCGTCGTCCCCTGCCCGGAAGGAACGCTGCTGGTCTCTTCGTAGGCATAGTTGACCGAAGACAGGATCTCCAGTTTGTCCGACTTATGACTGCCATTCGAAGTGATGGTATAACGGGTATAGCTGTCCTTATCGGTGGGGATCACGCCATCCACGTTGTTTTGTGAGAACGAGATAAAATATCTTGTTGTTTCGTTTCCCCCGCTTGCTGAAACGGCGTTCTTGTAGCTCAGTCCGATGTCGTAAAAATCGCGTACGCGGTCTTCGAGGAACTGATAAGGTTTTACAAGCTGGCTGTTCTCCACCACATTTCCCCATATCCGGTCTTTACCGTCGTAGGGCGCTCCCCAGTTGCCGTTCTCGTCCAAAGCCCGCATGCCGCTCCATCCCTGTCCGAAGAGCGACTGGCGCTCAGGCAGCCGTCCGACGCGCGAAAGCGTAAGGGACCCGTCGTAGGTGATGAGCATCTTCCCTCCGGTATTCTTTCCGGTTTTGGTGGTGATGAGGATGACCCCGTTTGCTGCGCGCGATCCGTAAAGAGCGGTAGCGGCAGCTCCTTTGAGCACAGTCATCTCCACGATATTGTCGGGGTTAATGGCATTGATCCCCGACCCGAAATCGGCCTGATAATTCAGCGCAGTTCCGGTCTGGTTCTGCTGATTCACCAGGGGAACACCGTCCACCACGTACAAAGGCTGGTTATTCGCAAACGACGATGCCCCGCGGATGAACACATTCTGGGTGGAACCCGGGCCGGGAGCGGTCGTAATTTGGATCCCGGCCACCTTTCCCTGGAGCGCATTCATCGGGTTGACGGTTTGCGAGGCCGCAATTTCTTCACCCGACACTTCGGTCGTGGCGTAGCCTACGGTGCGGGTTTCCTTGCTCATCCCCAGAGCGGTAACCACTACTTCGTTTACCCCGAAAGTCTCGGTTTCCAATACCACGTCATAAACGGCTTCGTTGGTGACCGGGATCTGAACAGTTTTCATTCCGACAAAAGAAAAAACCAGCGAAGCCGCATTTTCAGGAACCCTGATCCCGAATTTCCCGTTAATATCAGTAATTGTACCAAGAGAAGTACCTCTTACAGACACAGAAACTCCGGGGATCGTATTGCGGTCCTCGGTGGAGGTCACCGTCCCGGTAAGTTCTCTGGTTTGCCCCCAAACGGAAAGCAAACCACATGCAAACACTGCAAATAGCAAAATGATTTTTTTCATAGCGTCATTTTTAAAAATTCAACAGCACCAAATCCTCTTCCTCTTTTCGCGGTAAGTGAAAATCATCATGTTCCTCTTTTACGAAATGGTTTTCCCCGCTTGACGCAAAAGATACCTCTAAAACGGCGTTCACGTCAATTTGTTTTCCAATTCGTTAAAAAAGATTAAAAAGACCTTAAAATCTTTAATAAGTTACGGCCTTTGTTCCGGATGGAAAAGGACTGACGGGAGCCGGCGTGTGATTCGTTTTGGTTCAGATCGTTCCGGCAGTCTCTTTCCTGTTTTGGTTTTGAGAAGATCCCTATTTGGTCCAGGTCGTATCGAAGGTATCCCATACCCACAGATAGTCGCTCAGGACAGGGGTGATCCTTGGTATGACCATTGATCCGTCGGCTTTTAAAGTACCCACGATAGGTATTGCTGCGGCCTGAGAGAGTACATTTGCCGTGGTGTAGGCGCTTCCTGTTTCAATCAGCGCATCGGTGGCATAATAAATTGTGGTTTTATCTTCATACCCGTCTTCTTTGAGTCCGACAGGCGAAGCAGCGGGGATCGTTATCGTCATGTTTTCGGTATCCACCGTTGTTGTAACCGGAAGAGATCCCATGCAAATCCCGGTCAGGATCAGTTTGTTCCCGTCGTCCGGATGCGCCTGGGAGGTGACCGTCCATACTTCATCCCAATCGCCGGGAGCGGCATAGCTGGCAGCCTTGACCGTGTAAGTACCGATCCATTTTCCCAGAGGATGCTCATTGTCAATAATGGTCAGAACATACTCAGACCCTTTTCCTGCTGCCATGCCAATGGCATAACCGGCCGAGTTTCCTGAAAGCACGATCTTCACGGATCTATCCAGGTCACGTTCGTCGTTGTCGATAGCTCTTACCCGGAATTCGGCGGTACCTGTTCCTGAATCGAATGTCAGCGTTTTAGCCGGGTTGACAAGTTCGAAATCGATTCCTTCAACGGCAGGATTTTCCAGCCCGGCCGTTGAGAATTCAAAATTGACAGTAACCGCATCTCCTTTATAGGCAGCCATCATCACCGTTATTGGAAACTCTGCGGTGTTTTCTTCCCCGATAGATCCGCCGTCCGACTGGAACGCAACAAAAGAATCAGTCTTTCTGAAGGAAATCATGTCTTTCTCACAGGACAGGGCGATGACGCTTATGATGAGGATCGTAAATAGCCGATAGATTTTCATGTTGACCAATTTTAGCTGTTAATAGCCGGGATTTTGTTTCATATTTTTGTTGGCATTGAGCTCATCCTGCGGGATCGGCAACTGAAACATGGTGCTTTGAGCTTCCATTGTTCTGAGATCTTCAGGTACCGGATTGCCTTCTCCGCCGGCCTCATCGCCAAAGGCGGATCGCCCGATGGGCAGTCCTTTCCGTTTTAAATCAAAAAAGCGGTGTCCTTCAAATGCAAGTTCCCTTCTTCGTTCATCCAGGATAAGGTTCTTTAGTGCATTTCCGGTAAGCGCAGGAGTTTCAGTGACGAAACCGGAATATCTTGCAGACCGGATTACGTTAAGATCTGCGATGGCCTCGTCTTCATAATCCGCACCCATATTGGCGTAAGCTTCTGCTCTTGTTAAATAGACTTCGGACCAGCGGATGACCTTCAGATCAACGACGCTCTGGTTTCCTGTTGCGCGTCCCGTGTATTTGGCAATGTGGTTGAACGTCTTGTTATTGAAGGCGCTGGTGGAAAAATAAACACTTTTCCGGATATCATGATCGGCGTATGACGAGTAAAATGCATAATCCGCAACATATTCGGATCTTACGCCCAGGTCACTTGCCTGACTGTAAAAGGCGCCTAATGCGACATCATCCTTGTCAACAACTTTTATTTTGAACAGAACGCCGGCCTCAGTTTCATCGAGCCATACCTTCCCGAAATCGGCGGCAGCATTGATCAGGGTCCCGGAACCGAGA
>CAZOYZ010000131.1:9371-11580 GCA_964584045.1 uncultured Prolixibacteraceae bacterium
TCGAAATGACAGAAAGCCCTGAGGGCTAATGCTTCTCCTTTGATCCGGTTTTTTGCATCGCCGTCTTCCAGATTGTCTGTATTTTTTAAGATATAGTTCGCCTTATTGATCGCACGATAAGCGTTTCCCCAAAGCATCCAGGTTGAATTTCCGCTGAAATCCCAATAAAAAAGCGTCTGATAAGAAAGCCGGCCTTCGGAACAGATCACGAGGTTATCGGCGAGCACATCAGGAAGTAACATGGACGTTCCTCCATAATATCCCTCATCTCTCAACGCGGTGTACACGCCTCTCAGCGCATTTTCAAAATCTTCCACGGAGCGATATGCAGATCCCTCATCAACCGCATTATAGGGGGATAAATCAAGCTTATCGTCACACCCCGCGAGGAAGAGGGTACTTACGAATAAAATGAAGGGAATTATTTTTTTCATCATGTGGTATGTTGAATGTGTCTTTAAAACGTGATATTAAGCCCGACCGTAAAACTCCTGGTATTGGGGTAGGTGAACATCGTGAATTCACCCATGAGATTGAGGTCACTTTCAGCGGAACCCCGTCCTACTTCAGGATCGCCGTCCACGTACGGATTAAATGTCCAGATGTTATTTCCCTGGATATAAATCTTACAGTCCTGCATTTTTATTTTGCGGACAAGGTCTTTGGGCAGTGAATAACTGAATGTAAGATTTCTAAGCCTGATGAAATCGCCTTTCTGAAGATACCTGTCCAAGTCTCTTACATTATTTGTCGTGCTGGGTTTGGGCAGGACATTGACATCTCCGGGCTGTTTCCAGTAGTTGAATGCATCAACTCTCTGATTGTCGGAGGCATTTTCTCCATCGCTCATCAATACCGCGGTATGGGCATAGTTAAAAATATAATTGCCGCCCTGATAAAAGAAGTTGGCGTCGAGCTCAAAGCCTTTGTACCGGGCATTCAGGCCGAAATTTCCAAAATATTTCGGGGCCGGCGATTTGCCTTCCAGTGCAACTGAATAGTCGTAGGAAAAACTGTTGGTGATTTCGCCATCGGCATTATAATATAAGGGTTCACCGTTAGCGGGATTAACGCCTGCGTACCGGGGCAGGTAGAACGTATTGGCGGCAAGTCCTTCCCGCAGGATGGTAATCGAACTGTACGCATTGATGATATCCTGACCGCCAAACAGCTTTTCTACCTCATTTTTGACCGTGGTGACCGACCCAAATGCCGTAAGCTGTAAATCTTTTTGGTGTATAAGTACGCCATTGAGTTCGATTTCGATCCCGCGATTGCTGATTTTCCCCACATTTTGCAGCGTGGAAGACCATCCGGTGGTCTGAGAAAGGGCGACATCGAAAAGAAGATCATCCGTTATTCGGGTATAATAGTCAATGCTGCCCGACAGCCTGTTTTTCAAAAATCCAAAGTCCACACCCAATGAATAATTAAAATTCTTCTCCCATTTCAAATCGGTATTGGCCAGTTGCCGGGGTGTGCTTGCCGGGAGTTTATTATAACTGGTATAGTTAAATAAAGGCTGAGCAGCATAAAGTTCTGAGGGCAGGTTTCCTGATGTTCCGGCTGAGCCACGTAGTTTGAGCTGGCTGAGGTATCTCTCGTTTTTCATAAAATCCTCTTCCAACAGATTCCAGCCGATACTTCCCGCGTAGAAAATACCGTATTTATTCGCTGAACCAAATCTTGACGAACCGTCACGGCGAATGTTGAACGTGGCCAGGTATTTTTCTTTATAATTGTAACGCATTTGTGCAAATTGTGACCAAAGTGCCCATTCTTCCCTGGTCGTGGATCCGTCCGTTACTTCTGCCGCGTTGTCCTGGGTTGGCAGATCGGGTGAAGCATATCCTTTACTGTCCACACGTGTGTAATAATAATCATAACTCGAGTATTCGGTTCCCGCCAGGGCCGAAAAGGAGTGGATATCATTCCATGTGAAATCATATTGCGCGATATTGGTCCATTGAAGGGTTGTCCGGTCATAGTTCCGGTCGCTTTTACTTCCCGGAGCATCAGGATCACCGACATAGTCGTCCACAACAGACCCGGGGTAAATAAAATACTCCTCGGTATACCTTCTGTAGTTTGCGGCCAGAGTCGATTTTAAGACGAGGTTCCTGACCGGTTCCGCGCTTGCATAAAGATCGCCCATGATGTTCCCGGTCTTATGCGTTTCCGGATTATTGACCAACGCCTCTGAAATGCT
>CAZOYZ010000132.1:0-7275 GCA_964584045.1 uncultured Prolixibacteraceae bacterium
CTGAAAATGCCGGTCTTTAACAGTTTGATTAAAGAAGGGACATTTATTCAAAAGTCTTGGATGATCCTTCCTCACCATCCAACGGTGGGGGACTACAGCAAATACAACAGTTGTTCGTTCCCTAACCCGATGCTTCATGCGGGAAGTGTATTTGTCCGGCCTGAGAACAGGTATATCCAGGAAGTTTTTGCAGGGAGGCAGACCGCTTTTGTGGTGAATACAGCAGCCTACCGTTCTGTAGCCCGTGGATTTACCACCTGCATCATGGATGGTTCGCTGACTGATTCACAGGTCGTGGAACAGGCGATGTCTGTTTTGAAAAACCAGGATCCGGTGTTTATGCGTGTGCATCTTCAGTCACCCGGTGACATTGGTACATCAGTCGCCGTAAACAGTGCCGGGAAGCCTTATTCTCAGAACATCTACGGGGAAGGATCGCCGTATGTAAAGGCAATTGAAGAAGCAGATGTGTTGTTGGGGAGATTCATTGCTTTTCTGAAACAGGAAAGCAAATGGGAAAATACGGTATTGATCGTTACCTCCGATCACGGGCAGAGCCTGATTGGCTGGCATCCGCTGTTTGATGAGGATAGCTGGGTGACCCCCCTGGTCTTTGTTGGTCAGGGAATAGCCAAAGGGCGGGAGTTGCCTTATTTTGAACATACGGATATGGCACCTACCATTGCGATGCTGCTTGGAGCCGAAGCGCCTAACCATGACGGGGGAAGCGGGATAGCTGTAAAGGAAATCCTTGAAGACACAGAGGCCCGGACTAGTCAATCCCGGATGTACATCAAAACCCTGAACCGGCAGATCAAGGAGTTTAATCTTTTAAAATCACGGATGATCCTTCGGGCAGAGAAGGAGCGTTACCTTTCCAATACCATTGCCGCATTGGAAAACGGAAACCTGACCCCGGAGCCTTTCTACCATCAGGACAGGATCACCGATTGGTACAAAGCCGGCAGCTTCAGTCATTTGCTCGAAGCTAATGAAAAGATACTGGAGCAGATGCGAAAAGAACTGGAGTGAATCACCGGTAACGATGATCAATCATTAATCATCAATCAGAACATGCCTGTTTTATTAAAAGGAGAAGGGAAGAAGAAAGAGATCGTTCCCGGTATTGAAGCCCGGATAGTGAGTATGGATACGCTGATGACCCTTGTTTCGGAACTTGGTTTCGGGGTGCAGCAGGAGCCGCTGCCGTATCATTCACACCCGGCAGAACAGACCACGTATATTTTGGAAGGAGAGCTGACGGTGTTTATCGAAGGAGAACCTGCAATGCGTCTTGGAGCAGGGGATATGTACTATGTCCCGTCAAATGTGGCACACACGATACAAACACACAGTGAGAGCGTTCGGGTGGTGGAGAGTTTTTCACCACCCCGCAAAGAGTTTTTATAAATCAAGTCAATCAATGAGACAATTAAAACAAAAGATACAAAAAGGAGAGACCCTTGCCGGGACATTCCTGAGCCTGGGTAATCCGGTGGTAACCGAAGTAATCGGGCAATCAGGCTTTGATTTTGTGGTCATTGACCAGGAACACGGGGTGGGAAATGAGCAGGACACGTTACATCAGTTACAGGCGCTGGAGGCCGGCATGGCAGCAGCCGTTGTACGAGTTGAAAGCTGTGAACGCCAGCGGGTACACCGGGTGCTGGATATGGGGGCCGAAGGGATTATGTTCCCGCGGGTCCACACTGTTGAAGAAGCCCGTCGGGCTGTTTCCGCCCTGTATTATCCTCCCACAGGGGTACGTGGTGTAGCCAAGCTGGTCAGGGCAAGCGCTTACGGTCAGGACTTTAATGAATACCTCTCCCGCCAGAAAGAGGATATCGTCGGGATCATCCAGGTGGAGACCAGGGAGATCCTGGATTGTGTGGAAGAAGTAGCAGCCCTGGAAGGGGTGGATGTGCTGTTTGTAGGCCCAATGGATCTGTCGATGGCCCTTGGAGTTTTCGGGCGATTTGAGCATCCGGAGTTTTTAAAAGCCCTTGATGTAACGGCCCGTGCAGCCCGTAATGCAGGAAAAGTGTGCGGGATATTGCTTCCTTCTCCGGCATATTTGCCGGTGTGGTATGAAAAAGGCTACCGTTTTTTCACCGGCGGAGGCGACCTTGGATTTATCAGTGCCGGAGCAGGGAATATGGCAAAGAGTCTGCATGACCTGCTGGCGGGTTTGGAATGACGGGCAAAGGAAGCGGGATGAGCAGGGACAAAAAGGTAAGAGCGCAGGACGCCGTGGATCGTCTGCGCTGGTGGATACTTGGGCTTCTGGTCGTGGCGATGGTCGCCAGCTACATCGACCGGGGTAATATCTCAATGGCCATCCCGATGATCACGGACGTGTTTGGCCTGGATGCAGAGGATAAAGGATATATCTTTTCTTCTTTTTTCCTGGGTTACACGCTGATGCAGGTACCTTCAGGATGGCTTGTAGACCGTTTCGGGATAAAATGGACATATGCGGTATCCTATTTCGCGTGGTGCATCATCGCGGCCTGTTTCGGGTTTACAACGGTTTTGTGGCAGTTACTGGTTTTACGGATGATGCTGGGGGTCACCGAATCCATCTCAGGGCCTGCAGGGAATGCGTATATCGCGGCACACTTTGGAGAAGACAGGCGCGGTTTTGCCAGTGGAATCCTCGTGTCAGGGAGCAAGATTGGCCCGGCAGTGGGGGCAGTGATCGCAGGAGTGCTGATCGACGGCTACGGCTGGCGGATGTTGTTTGTTCTGTGTGGTCTGGTTCCCCTGGTCTGGCTTGTTCCCTGGCTGACATTGTATCGCAGGCAGGAAAAAATGGAGCATGTCCCCGGAACGAACCCGGAGGGGATAACCCAAAGCGGGGTGCGTGAAGGGACTGTTTCGTCAAAGATCACCCTTACAGAGCTGATGCGGCAACGTAAGACGTGGGGGATCTTTTCGGGGTATTTTTTCTATGGCTATGTGTGGTTTTTGTATATCAGTTGGTTACCCAGCTACCTGTACGAGGTGCTGGGGTTTTCGATCCGGGATACGGGCTGGTGGGCAGGTTTTTCCTACGGATGCCTGGGTCTGGTCGTTGTTTTATCAGGCCATGCGGCCGATGTGCTGATCAAAAAAGGACGCACGCCGACCAGCATTAGGAAAGGGTTTATCGTTGCGGGCTTTTTGTTTGGCTCGCTGATCCTGGCAGTACCGTTCATTAACGATGCGGTATGGGCGATGCTCCTGGTCGTGATCGCCATCAGCGGAATGGGACTGGCCACGGCAAACACGTGGGCCATCACGCAGTCCGTGGCTCCGGCAGGGAGCGTCGGCATGCTGGCCGGGATCCAGAACTTCGGGGCTACAGGCGGCGGTCTCCTTGCACCGGTGGTCACGGGGTTTTTGATCCAGTCGACTGGTTCGTATACCCCGGCCTTTGTCCTGGCCGGGTTGTTCATGTTGGCCGGGATCGGGTGCTATCACTTTTTGATTGGTAAAGTTGAACCGATGCAGTTAATAATTAAAAATCAAACACAATGACCGGTATACGGGAGAAAATAGGATTTATAGGCCTTGGGACAATGGGCAGACCTATGGCCGTGAACCTGCTGAAAGCGGGTTATGAACTGATGGTCCGTGATACTGATATGAATGCCGTTGATACGCTTGTAAGGCATGGTGCCCGGGCCTGCAGTTCCTGCCCGGATATTGCACGGCAGTGCGATCTTGTGATCACGATGCTCCCGGAGGCCAGGCATGTGGAAGAGGTTGTAACCGGGAAGGGAGGTCTTCTGGAAGGAGTTCACAAAGGCATGCTTTTGATCGACATGTCCTCCATCACCCCGGAAGTATCCAAGAGAATGCAGCAGGCATTGTCAGAGAAAGGTGCGGATGCACTGGATGCCCCGGTTTCAGGAGGTCCTGCGGGAGCAGAAAACGGCACGTTGTCGATCATGGTTGGAGGCCATGAGGAGGCTTTTCAAAGAGGTCTGCCTGTACTGGAAGTATTGGGAAGAAGGATCCTTCTAATGGGCGGACCGGGAAGCGGGCAACTGACCAAGCTGTGTAACCAGATCCTGATCGGAGTGAATTTGCAGGCAGTAGCCGAAGCATTTACCCTTGCCCGTAAATCAGGGCTGGATGTTGGCAAGGTCAGGGAAGCCATGATGGGAGGAGTGGCAAACAGTAAAGTACTTGAACTTCACGGGCAGAAGATCATTGACCGGAGCTTTGACAAACCGGCCTTCAAACTGAAACTTCACCACAAGGATCTGAAGGCAGCACTTGAAGCCGGAGAAGCAGCCGGGGTCCCACTGCTGGCAGCTTCGCTGGTAGCCCAGCAGATGGAAGCGGCCATGAGACAAGGGTACGCGGAACTTGACCACACTGCCATTACGCTGGTCGAAGAACAGCTGGCTAATATCAAACCAACATCCGATACGAAATGAATATCAAACAAATCAAAAATGAAACCGGAAGTATTGCTTTCTGAAGACATTAACCCGGAAGGGAAAAAGCTGCTGGAGGGGAAGGCAGAGATCATCATTGCCCCGGATACCAGTAAGGCAACCGCCATCAGACTGGTAAAGAACGCAGAAGGAGTGATCCTGCGGGCAACCACCCGTTTCGATGCGGAAGTGATTGGCAGTGCCTCAAAGCTGAAGGTCATCGCGCGAACAGGAGTTGGTGTGGACAATGTGGATGTTGAAACCGCATCCAAAAGAGGCATTCTGGTGTGCAATTTTCCGGGGATGAATGACCTGACCGTAGCCGAGCATACCACCGCCATGATCCTGGCCTTATCGAAGAAGGTGGTATACATGCATGATGCCGTGAAGACCGGAAAATGGTCAGAGCGGTTTTCGCCCGAATTGACAGAGGCCGAAGGAAAAACACTGGGCGTGATCGGAATGGGGAGGATCGGCCGGCTGGTGGCGAAGAAGTGCAGGGATGGTCTGGGAATGAATATCCTGGCTTACGATCCGTACGTTAAAGAAACAGAACACTCAGCCTTCACGTTTACGGAAAGTTTGGAGGAAGTATTCCGGGAATCGGATTATATCACGGTGCACGTTCCGAATTCACCACAAACGAGGGGTTTGGTAAGCAAAGCGCTGCTGGGAATGATGAAAGAAACAGCTTTTCTGGTGAATACTTCGAGGGGGGAAGTGATTGATGAACCAGCTTTAACAGAGGCTTTGAAAAGTAAACAGATCAAAGGTGCAGCCCTGGATGTATTTTGGGAGGAACCAATGCCGGTGAATCACCCGTTGATGAACATGACTAATGTGATTTTGTCGCCGCACTGTGCAGGTTCCACCCTGGAGTCGAATGTGCGGATTGCAACAGCAGCGGCACAGACTGTACTGGATGTGCTGGAAGGCAGAGTGCCTCCGAAACAATATATTTACAACAGGGAAGCATTGAGAAAAATATTGTTATAACTTGCAGGGCTTTTAACGGATAACTGAACCCAATGACGAACGGATTGCTGGCATTACTTGCATTTACTCCCATCGGTATTTTGTTTGTTCTGATGGTGTGGGTGCGCTGGCCTGCCGTGAAGGCCATGCCTGTTGCCTGGGCTGTGACCATGATCGTGTCTTTTTTTACCTGGAAAGTACCGGTAAACTGGCTCCTGGCTTCAAACGTAAATGGCATGTTTGTGGCCTTTCAAATCCTGCTGATCGTTTTCGGGGCCTTGGCCGTCCTGTTCATGTTACGAGAAAGCGGGGCCATGGCGGTGATCAATGAGGGTTTTACGCGTATTTCACCGGACCGGCGCGTCCAGGTCATTATTCTGGCCTGGTTTTTTGGCGGTTTTATAGAAGGTGCGGCAGGTTTTGGTACGCCGGCAGCGCTGGTTGCTCCCCTTTTATTATCGTTAGGTTTTCCTGCCCTGGCAGCGGTACTGGTCGCCCTTATCTGCAACAGCGCACCGGTGTCGTTTGGTGCAGTTGGCACTCCCACATTATTGGGAATAGGAGTTTCACTCAATTCTCCCGAAACGTTGCAGGCACTTGCCGGATCGGGAATGACTTACGGGGAGTTTCTGCATGACATCGGGCTTTGGAGCGCGTTGCTTCATGCGCTTCCTGCTGTTTTCATACCGTTGATCATCGTGGTCGTTTTAACACGTTTTTTTGGCGAACGGAAAAGTTTCAGGGAAGGTTTTGTAATTTGGCCTTATGCCGTCTTTACCGGCCTGTCCTTCGTCGTCCCCTATCTGTTGTCTGCATGGTTGCTGGGCCCTGAATTTCCTTCACTGATAGGCCCTTTAGCTGGCTTGGCCATTACTATTCCGCTAACCAGGGCGGGATTTCTTGTGCCGAAAACGGTCTGGGATTTCCAGGAAAAGTTTAAATGGCCGCATGGTTGGAATGGCACCATTCCGGCGACAATCAATCAACCTCCCAAGGGGATATCTTTATTTCAGGCCTGGCTGCCTTATATCCTTATCGGATCATTGCTGATCTTGTCGCGATTGCCGTCATTGCCGTTCAATAACTGGTTAGGTCTGTTTCATGCAGACTTTTCTCATTTGTTCGGTACCACCACAGAAATCAGTTTTGCTCCGCTGAAAAATCCGGGCGTGTTCCCCTTCGTTTTTGTGGCCATGTTGGGCATGTTTCTGTTCCGGATGGGAAGGGAACAGATTATTTCTGTGTGGAAGGATTCATTCAGTAAAATGAAGATGCCGGCAATAGCCTTGTTTTTTGCGGTTCCCATGGTAAGGTTAATGATGGATTCGGGAAATAATCCGGGCCAAACAGAGGGTATGCCCCTGGTGATGGCCGGATATTTGTCGGGCGTGATCCGCGGAGCATGGCCGGTTTTTGCTCCTTTTATAGGGGCTTTGGGAACATTTATGGCTGGCTCCAATACCGTATCGAACATGCTGTTCTCGCTGTTTCAGTATTCTGTAGCTGAAAATCTGGAAATTTCAGGCGTGATCATTGTCAGTTTGCAAAATGTGGGAGGGGCGATCGGGAATATGATCTGCGTACACAACATCATAGCGGTATGTGCCACAGTAGGACTGACCGGTGTGGAAGGACTGATCATCAAACGGAATCTGATCCCCATGACGATCTATGGTCTGATCGCCGGAATAACAGGTCTGCTGATCGTTTATGCAGGTATGTCAGGGTAGCCGGTTGTTAAACAAGTACTATGAAAAGTCTATTTCAAGATCGACAATCCGATCACACTTCCGGTGCCGGAATTGATTTCTCGCTGGATCTGTTCAAGGTGATTTCTTATAAGCAGGGTTATCACTTTAAAACGCATAGCCAT
>CAZOYZ010000132.1:7375-9070 GCA_964584045.1 uncultured Prolixibacteraceae bacterium
AAGGACTGCATGGAACGGATCATCCGGGAGAACCGGATGAAGCAGGAAAATTCAGATACCCTGAGTAAACTCTATTTTCTGGAGCTGGACATCTTGTTGTCCAGGTACACAAAAAAAATGCAGGATGGTAACCCGGAAATTGAAAACAACTGTATCAGGCGGGCCGTGGAGATCATCCATAAAGAGTACTGCTCAGAGATCAACCTTCATGTTATAGCGGCAGAATGCGGAGTATCTGAACGATATTTTCGTAAGCTGTTCAGAAAAACCATGAAATCGACACCCCACGATTATCGGAATAACCTCAGGATTGACAAGGCGGTCGAACTTCTGTCCAATCCCGGAATTCCTGTCAAGGAAGTCGCTTATTCGGCAGGTTATTCAACCCCCCAGTATTTTTGCCGGGCTTTTAAAAAGGCGTATGGCTTTACGCCTCAAAAGTACCGGAATATCGTTCTTGGAAATAAATTAGACTAGATCCGTTTTGTATAATTAATTCGTCTTACCGTTCTCATAAAGATAACAACTGACCCGCACTAACTTTTTAACTTTGAGCTTGAAAAGCGTTCATGCAGGTATGTGGAACGGTGCTTTAATATTTTGGATGACAAACGAAGATCAAAAGTATTATTTCCCTTGCATAAGTAATGTTAGAAAAAGCTAATAATCTAATTGTACTAATTCATGGAAATTGAAATCAGAGGACTTGTTTTAGCCCTTCTTATTTGGTTCACCAATGATGGATTTGCCGGTGATGAAGGCATACGCAGGATGCAGTATACCAGTCGTTCGGCGGATGCAGCGCAGGTTTGGCAGAATGATGTCCGCTCAAAACTATTTGGCTTGCTCAGACTTGACGGTCTTCTGGCCGGCAAAACGAATATCCCTTTCAACCCGAAAGAAATTATTTCGGAAGAAAAAGAAAACTATATTCTGAAGGAGATTGAGATTAACGCGACGCCGGGACGAAGGATCCGGGTGGTGGTCACCTTTCCCAAACATTCTACGTCGCCCTGGCCGGCAGTAGTATGCATTCACGGGCATGGCGGTAAGATCAGGAGTGTATATGAAAGGAATTCTCCCTACAACGGTTTTGCCGATGAACTGGCTTCCAAAAATTATGTAACGATTGCCGGTTTTGTCAGCCAGCATGAAATTTATGAAGAAGGAATGCTGCTGATGGGTGAACGGCTTTGGGACCTGATGCGGTGTGTGGACTACCTGGAATCGCTGGCAGAAGTGGACAAAAACCGGATTGGTTGTGCAGGCCTGTCGCTGGGTGGTGAAATGGCCATGTGGCTTGGCGGAATGGATCCGCGCATCAAAGCCACTGTCAGTGCAGGATTCCTGACCAAAATGGACCATATGGAGCAGGATCATTGTATGTGCTGGAAATTCCCGGGTTTGAGGGACCTTGTCGATTTTGCGGATGTGTATTCGCTGACGGCACCTCGTCCGCTGCAATGCCAGAACGGGCTAAAAGAACCGGTCTCTCAGTTTTATGTCCCGATCGCACGTGAAGCATTAAAGGAAATCCAGGCGATCTATTGGGATTACGAGCGGCCGGAAAACCTGATCCTGGATGTTCACTCCGGAGCGCATGTGGTTGATATCCCGGCTCTGGTCTGCTTTTTTGAAAAACAGTTGAAGACAAACTAAATCGTTGGGATGAGGGACTGTTTCCTTCTGAAGTGA
>CAZOYZ010000132.1:9170-11566 GCA_964584045.1 uncultured Prolixibacteraceae bacterium
GTGGAGATCAAAGCTCTTTGTGATCTCAGGCCGGAAAAGGCCGAAGCAGCAAAAAAGATGCTGGAGGGGACGGATCATCACCCTGATCTGTATGCCGGAGGAAAAGACGAATGGAAAAAACTTTGTGAGCGGGACGACCTGGATCTGGTGATCGTGACCTCTCCCTGGTACATGCATGCCGGGATGGCGGTTTATGCCATGGAACACGGAAAACATGTGGCCTCCGAAGTCCCGGCAGCAGGGACGATCGAAGAGTGCTGGAAACTGGTGGAAACCGCCGAACGCACCCGCAGGCACCTCATGATGATGGAAAATTACGCCTATATGGAATTCCAGTTGCTAATGCTGAATATGGCCCGTCAGGGATTTTTTGGAGAGATTGTACATGGCGAAGGTGCGTACAACACCAGCAAAATGGGAAACAACTTTTCGAAGAGCCTGTACTGGGACATGTGGTGGCTGAGACAATATGCCTGGCGGAAAGGCAACATCTATCCGACACACGGTCTTGGTCCGGTTTCGTTGATCATGGACATCAACCGGGGCGACCGCTTCGATTTCCTCGTGTCGGTCGAGAGCAACGACTTCATGATGAACGAACGGGCAAAAGAACTGGCTGAAACAGACGACTTTTTCAGGCCTTTTGTCGACAAGGATTACCGGGGCAATATGAATGTGACGACCATCCGCACCAAAATGGGACGTACCATCATGCTGCAGCACGATGCCACTTCACCTTCGCCGCATAATCTCATCCACGGGATCTACGGGACAAAGGGTACCGCGCTGTTTGATCCGCAGCCGCCGAGGCTGGCCACGGGTAATCATGAGTGGGTTTCACCCGAGGAATTTGAAAAACTGAAAGAGAAATATACACCCGTGATAACCAGGAAAATGCGGGAAGCCGCCAGACAGAGCGGACACGGAGGTTCGGATATCCAGTTATGCTGGCACCTGATCGATTGCCTGCACAATGGTCTGCCATTGGATCAGAGTGTTTACGACGCGGCCAGTTGGAGTTCCATCGTACCGCTTAGCGAATGGTCGGTTTATCACCGGTCTAATTCGATTGATATTCCTGATTTTACGGCCGGCGCGTGGAAGAACAATAAGCTGAATATGGATATCAACCTGGAAAGAGGCGGCAACACCAAAATCATCAAAGGGATCTGAAAAAGTTGAGGATAAAGTTAAGTACCATGAAAAGCTATCTGAGAAATCCGTATATCCGCTCCGGACCGCTTCCGGTCGATATTGTCTTTCATCCATCCTGGTGGTATAAACATGCCCGGATCAGTTTTGATGAAGATTTTTACTATCACCCGCTCAGGCGGGTTGAGGCTGAAGCGCAGATGGAGCATGAACTGTATGAACGGTTTGGGCAGTACGGACTGGGAAACGACAGGAGTAAAGATCTCCCTGTGATTGGTGCGGTGCACAATGCCGCGGGCTACCTGCTCTCCGAAATGCTCGGCTGTCAGGTGATTTACAAGGAAGATGCTGCTCCCCAGGTTATACCGGCCGGACAGGGATCTTTGAGCGTTGATCCTGATCAGGCCCTTAAATCCATTGCATTTAAACGTTTTCTGAGCCTTCAGGAGAAGCTGAAGGCCAGGTACGGCTATCTGACCGGCGACGTGAACTGGGGTGGTATCCTGAACATCGCCCTTGATCTGGCAGGTGAAAATGTGTTCACGGATTTTTTTACGGAGCCGGAAAAAATCAAAGCACAATTCACCGCCATAGGTCGGCTGATTGAAACTTTTGTTTCCGGTATCTCTAAAGAGACCGGGACCAGCTCGATTTCGGTGAACAGGAATGTGAGACATATTGAAAGACCGGTCTTTCTTCATTCGGAATGTTCACATACCATGATCTCGACCGAACAATATGAAGAGTTTCTGTTTCCCGTTGACCTCGAATGGAGCAGAAAATATCGGCCATTCGGGATCCATTACTGCGGAAGTGATCCGCACCGGTACGCGGAAGTCTTTGCCGGAATAGAAAACCTGGATTTTTTAGATGTGGGTTGGGGAGGTGATGTTCAAACGCTCAGAAAGCATCTGTCTCATACCTTTTTAAATCTCCGGCTGGACCCGGTGACCATCGGGGATTATTCCGATGAAGAACTGGAAGCGACTGTGACCCGGCTGGTAAAGGATTCCGGCAACCCTTATCTGACGGGAGTATGCTGCATAAATATGGACGACAAGGTGGGAGATTCTAAAATCCACACCATTTTCAGAACAGTGGAACGGTTAAGATCCGAAATGATATCCTAATAATCAGAAACGTATGACTATCAAGAGAATAATACTCTTACTGGCGTTTGCCTCCTTCGTGGCTTCATGCAGTACGCCAACGACGTCCGATTTAGGACTTGCCATGATCAAAGA
>CAZOYZ010000133.1:0-2149 GCA_964584045.1 uncultured Prolixibacteraceae bacterium
ATCCCTTCGGGAAGCGTGGCCCCGAGATGCTCCGCAATAACACCCAGCCTGGAGCCGGGGGCACAGGGATTATACAGGTCCGTTTCAACTTCCGAAAACTCCGGATTAATGCGCAGCGCCACCGATACGGTTTTCCCTGACTGCCTGATAAGCGGATAGAAACGTTCGTACTGGCCGAGCGAGTTGAAGGTAATATGACTGGAAAGCCTGATGATTTCCGGGAAAGTCTCCATTTCGTACACGGGTGCATAGGTATGGGCCAAACTTTTCATTTCTTCCGCGCAAAGCATGGCTTCATGCAGCGAACTGGCCGTTGCCCCGGAAATGTATTCCCGTACAACGGGAAACACGCTCCACATGGCAAAACCCTTGAAGGCCAGGATAATCTCCACCTCCGCCTCACGGGCTACCGACCGAATCAGTTCCAGGTTCTTTCGCAACCGGGTCTCTTCCAGTACAAAACATGGAGAGGGTATCTCCGGATACTCTTTCATCATCAAGTGGTCAAAGCGTTAAATGAGTGTGAACCACAAGCCACAAACAGCAAGCTTTAAGCTATTATTTCGGCACTCAAAACTTTTCGTTTTTTACAAGATCTTCTTTAACTCTTCTTCGATCTCTTTTTGTAATTCCCGGCTTACCGGATACATCGGCAAACGCATCACGTTCTGAGCTTTCCCCATGATCTCCATGAGCGCCTTGACTCCTCCGGGACTTCCCTCCCTGAAAACCAATTTCAGCATGTCAATGAGCTGAAGATGAATTTCCCGGGCCTCTGCAAACTGTCCGTCATTGGCCAGATGGATCAGCCGGCTTAGTTTGCCGGGCAGTGCATTGGCAACGACAGAAATCACCCCTATGCCTCCCACGGCAATCATCGGGAGTGCCAGGGCATCATCGCCTGAGATCACGGCGAAATGAGCAGGGGCATACCTGACTATTCCGGCTGTCTGGGAGCAATCACCCGACGCCTCCTTGACCGCGATCACGTTAGGGCAGGCTTTCGCAATTTTTACCGAAGTCCTGCAAAGCATATTCACGCCGGTGCGCGACGGAACATTATACAACACAACAGGCACCGGTGAAGCTTTGGAGATCAGTTTAAAATATTCAAAGAGACCTTCCTGTGAAGGGCGGTTATAATAGGGCGTCACTGATAAAATTCCGTCGATATCTTCAAAATCTGTGTTTTCAATGGTGTGAATGACTTTGTATGGGTCATTGCCACCCATGCCAACCATGAGCGGTATCCTTTTATTTATTTTGGCCCGGATGCAGCGGATCACTTCTTTCTGTTCGTCCGGCGACAGGGTAGGGGTCTCGGCTGTCGTTCCAAGCGCAACGATATAATCCATGCCTGACGCGATTTGATCTTCGACCAGCTCTCCAAGCGTTTTAAAATCGATCGAGTAGTCAGGTTTAAATGGGGTGATCATCGCAACCCCGGCTCCTTTAAAAAGGTGTGTCATGTTCTATCTTGTTTTTATTTCACTTAAATAGTGAGTTAGTTGTTCAACCAGAAAAGCCGGCTCCGGACGTTTGCTCACATCTATCCGAAAATCAAAAAAATCAGGAGTGGCATCTGACCATCCCGCTTTGCACGATGCCCGTGAAAGTAGCCTGACCGCCTGTGCATAAATGGACGAAGATAAACTGATATCGATAAACAAATCAAATTCGGTATTCACAAAATCCTCCACGACAGCACTTTGGGGTAGTCCCTGGGGACTGAAATCCTTTTTGCTGATCCTGTTAACGGCTTTTTCGATGGTTTTGTCGTCGGAAAAACATAAATCAGTCCAACTGATTTGCTTTTGCTCCAATACTTTCACCAAACTTTCAAATACCGGATGATCGTATTCCGTCCAAATAATACCTGCGGTCCGGGCTGAATCAAGATTCACAAACTTTTTTGTTCTCCGCACAGATTTAATGCTCTGGTCGATCAGCCTTTTACCCAGTTGTCTTCCAAATCTCATGATGGTTGCAAAAATATGAATTTGTTCGCGATTACCTATATCGGATTAAAAAAGTGAACGAAAAATCTTAAAAAATCCTGAATTGAATTTTAGACGGTAGAATTACTTTAAAGTTATAACAGACTGATCTTTGATCAACTGATCATTTTTAAAAAATCTTCTTCAGAGAT
>CAZOYZ010000133.1:2249-11550 GCA_964584045.1 uncultured Prolixibacteraceae bacterium
GCCTGTTGTAACCGGTCGATCATTTTCAGGTTGTTTTCATTCCTGAAGTAATTGACGACACTTTCTGCGATCTTGTCTCCGATTTCATCAATGCCGACCAGTTCTTCCAGGGTTGCATTCCGGATCCTCTCGATGCTGTTTAGTTTTCGGGCCATTTTTTTTGCGACGGTTTCACCGACAAAACGGATGCCCAGGGCATACAGGACACGTTCAAAAGGGACATTTTTGGATTCTTCGAGACTTTTAAGGATACGATCGGCCGATTTTTGCCCCATTCTGTCGAGAGAAACCAGTTGTGCGGCAGTGAGATCGTACAGGTCCGCGCTGTTGAAGATCAGCTTTTCCTGATAGAGCAGTTCGACCGTTTCTTCACCCAGTCCGTCGATGTCCATGGCCCTGCGGCTGATGAAATGAATGATCTTTCCTTTGATTTGCGGCGGACAACCGGTTTCGTTAGGGCAGTAGTGGGCTGCCTCGCCCTCACGCCTGACCAATTCTGTCCCGCATTCCGGACAGAACTTAATGAACCGTACCTTTTCTGCCATTGGATGACGAAGTGAATCGTTGACTTCGACGATCTTGGGGATAATTTCCCCGCCTTTTTCGACAAAGACCGTGTCCTGTAAATGCAGGTCCAGTTTGTGAATGATGTCGGCATTGTGAAGTGACGCCCTCTTTACAATGGTACCTGCCAAAAGTACAGGAGTTAAGTTGGCTACCGGGGTGACCGTTCCGGTTCTTCCCACCTGGAAGCTTACCGATTCCAGGACGGTGCTCACTTGTTTTGCCTTAAATTTATAAGCAATGGCCCACCTCGGCGATTTTGCCGTATATCCCAGGTTGTTTTGCAGCCTTCTGGAGTTCACTTTGATCACGATCCCGTCTGTTGCCACCGGCAAATTGAACCGTTCTGTATCCCAGTAGTTGATATAATCGATTACTTCCCTGATATCCACACATTTTTTGATGTGTTCCGATATTTTAAAACCCCATCTTGCTGCAAGACAGAGATTTTCATAATGCCCGTCTTCAGGGAGATTTTCACCCAGCAAATGATAAAAGTACGCATCAAGCCTTCTTTTGGCCACTTCGGCCGAATTCTGCATTTTCAGAGTTCCTGAACCTGCATTACGGGGATTGGCAAATGGTATTTCTCCGGCCTCCTCACGTTGTCTGTTCAGTTCGGTAAATACGTCGAAAGGAAGAAGCACCTCTCCTCTGATCTCGAATTTTTGAGGGTATCCGGTTCCTTTCAGCCGGAGCGGAATACTACGAATTGTGCGGACGTTCACCGTAACGTCGTCGCCTTTTTCGCCGTCGCCACGCGTAACCGCCCTGACAAGGCTGCCGTCTTCGTAGGTGAGGCTGACAGACGTCCCGTCATATTTCAGTTCACAGGCAAAATCATAAGGTTCATTGATCTGTCTTCTGATCCGGTTGTCAAAATCGACCAACTCCTGTTCCGAATAACTGTTGGCAAGCGATAACATCGGATACTGATGCTTCACCTGGACGAATTCCTGATTCAGATCACTCCCTATCCGTTGCGTGGGCGAGTTGGGATCGAAAAAATCAGGATTTTCGGCTTCGAGCTTTTCCAGTTCCTTCAGTTTCATATCAAATTCATAATCGCTGATCGTCGGATTGGACAAAACATAGTACTGGTAATTATGTTCTTCCAGTTCTTTTCGGAGTAACTCAATCCTTTGCCTTATTAATTCTTTATCCATCGCAGAAAATTTGTACTAAAATACAAAAACAGTTCAAACGGAGAATTATCCGGAGCGAGCCAGAACAAAAAAGCTTCCGGGGAATGTTTATTGATGAGATCATGCGTTGCAGAAGGTGATAAATGCGGTTCAGCGTGACGAAAATTGTAAGGCTCCAAATTGAAAAATTAAGCAGATGTTCCTTGTATCAATTCTTCCGGTCAAAATCGTCCGCCGTTGATCGTTTTTCGGAAATCATTTAGTTTCTTTGCAGCGAAAGGCGACTATGGCCGTTTTTATTTGGAAGCGCATCATTTGGTGTTCTAAGTAAAAAAGTTACAGTCAGATACAGGAATTGCGAAAACTTTAATCGGAGAAAAAATATGAAGAAAATTATTTCCACAGCAAACGCTCCTGCAGCCATTGGGCCATACAGCCAGGCTGTTGAAGTTAACGGAACGCTTTATATTTCAGGCCAGATCCCCATTATTCCTCAAACAGGGAAGATCGCGGAAGGCGGTATCACGGAACAGACCAAGCAGGTGATGAAGAATATCGGTGCCATTCTGGAGGCTGCCGGCTATTCTTACAGCGACGTCGTTAAATCAACCTGTTTATTAAGCGATATGGACAATTTCAAGGCGATGAACGAGGTTTACGCCGCCTGTTATCCTGAAAATCCTCCGGCACGGGCAGCCTTTGCCGTGAAAAACCTGCCATTGGGCGTTCTTATTGAGATCGAAACCGTAGCCGCGAAATAAGCCGAAGACGGGAAACCGGCGACAGCAGATCGGAGACCGAACAAGGAGACCGGGAAACGGGAAACTTTATTAACTTTGCATACCATTTTTAGAAAAGAAAAGCTCATGGCAAAAAAGACCCCACATAAAAAAACATCGAGAAAGCCAGGGGTGTTTTCCCGTCTGAAATCTTTTGTTACAAGTGATAAATTAAGGTATACCATCGGACTGATTTTTTTTCTGTTCGGGATTTACCTGCTTATTGCCTTTATTTCTTTTCTTTTTTATGGCTACGCCGATCACAGCAAGCTTGATCTTTCGTGGAGGGAACTTGTGAGCAATACAAAGATACAAGTGGAGAACAGGGCAGGTAAGACGGGAGCGTTCCTTAGCGAATTCTTTATGAACAGAGGGTTTGGGGTAGCGTCTTTTTTGCTGGTTTATATGCTTATTGTTACTGCGTTTCAGTTATGGGGCAGGCCTTTGGTAAAATACGGCAGGGCAATTTTGTTTTCGCTCATTCTCCTTTTTTTGATTTCTGTCTCTTCGGGTCTCACTCTGTCATTGATCAATAACGGCGATTATCTTTATCTGGGGGGTGAAAACGGTTTGTTTATGGCCAACTGGCTCAGCTCTATGTTTGGAAGTGTTGGTACTTTTTTCATCCTGGCTTGCAGCCTTTTTTTGATCCTTCTGGTCAGGATCGACAGCTTTACTCCCTGGTTAAGGCGAATGTTCGAGAGGAAGCCTAAAGAGGGTCCGGCAATGGCAGCCGCTGATGCTGCTACGGATGAACCCGGGAGCCTGCTCCAGCCGGAGGAGAAGCGCCTTGCCAAGCAGATCAACGAACATGATTTGATAGAAACCATTTTTGATCCGGACAATGATGAACCGGAAATTGATGAAAAGATCGACATTTCGGATGTAAGCAAGCATGTGAGAGACCAGATGTCGGATAAACCGGTGCATCATGACGGACCGGAAATGACGGTTGAGAAAATTAAAGAAGAGGAAGAAGAAGACTTCATGCCCGGGGAAGAGACGGAAGCCTACGATCCTACCCTGGATTTGTCGGGCTATCAATTTCCCACGATCGACCTGCTTGATGATCATCCGTCGGGTAATGCTGAAGTGACCAATGAAGAATTGATCTCCAATAAGAACAAGATCGTTGAAACCCTTCGTCATTATAAGATCGAGATCACCAAGATCAGGGCGACTATCGGGCCTACGATCACCCTTTACGAAATTGTTCCTGCTCCGGGGATCCGGATTGCCAAAATAAAGAACCTCGAAGACGATATCGCACTAAGTCTTTCGGCCCTGGGGATCCGTATTATCGCACCTATTCCCGGTCGCGGCACCATCGGGATCGAAGTCCCCAATCAGCAGCCCGAGGTGGTTTCAATGCGTTCTATCATTGCTTCCAAGAAGTTTCAGGAAAGTACCGTCGACCTGCCTGTTGTGCTCGGAAAAACCATTTCGAATGAAACATTCCTGATCGATCTGACCAAAATGCCTCATATTTTAGTTGCAGGGGCCACCGGGCAGGGTAAATCGGTCGGGTTGAATGCCATTATCGCTTCGTTGTTGTATAAGAAACATCCTGCTACGTTAAAACTGGTCATGATCGATCCAAAGAAAGTTGAGCTGAGCTTGTATTCGGCGATCGAAAAGCATTTTCTGGCAAAGCTTCCCGACGATGAAGAACCGATCATCACCGATATTCAAAAGGTAAAATATACGCTGAACTCCCTGAATGTGGAGATGGACAGCCGGTATGAACTGCTTAAAAAAGCCCATGCGCGAAATATCAAGGAATATAATGTCAAATTTGTATCCCGGCGTCTGAACCCGGAAAAAGGTCACCATTACCTGCCTTATATTGTTGTCATCATCGATGAGTTTGCCGACCTGATCATGACCGCCGGAAAAGAAATAGAATTGCCGATAGCCCGTATTGCTCAACTGGCCCGTGCCGTGGGGATTCACATGATTATTGCGACCCAAAGGCCTTCCACCAATATCATTACCGGTGTGATCAAGGCAAACTTCCCCACGCGAATTGCTTTTAAAGTTGCTTCCATGATCGATTCGAGGACGATCCTCGATACCCCGGGGGCAAATCAACTGATCGGGAAAGGTGATATGCTTATCTCCATGGGAAGTACCATGACGCGCCTTCAGTGCGCTTTTGTCGACACTCCTGAAATAGAACGGATCTGTGATTATATTTCCCGGCAGCAGGGATACCCTACCGCTTTCATGTTGCCTGAATACCTTGGCGAATCGGAAGGAGGTTCTGTCGAAGCCGACCTGGAGAACCGCGATGAATTGTTTGATGAGGCCGCGAGGGTTGTTGTGATGAACCAGATGGGGTCGACCTCGATGATCCAAAGAAAGTTCTCGATCGGGTATAACAGGGCAGGGCGGATCATGGATCAGCTTGAAGCAGCGGGGATCGTTGGGCCCAGCGAGGGAAGCAAAGCCCGGCAGGTGATGATCCAGGATGAATACAGTTTGGAACAATTATTGAAGAACATGTAGGGATGCACAGAGCACAGGGCAAAGAGCGAAGAGCATGGAACATGGAGCATAGCGAAAGGGCATGGTGACTGTTTTGAATAAAAATATCTAAGAAAAAAAGAAAAATGAAGAAACTGCTGTTAACCTCTTTCCTTATGGCGTCGGGAATTTTTGTCGGCGCCCAACAGGATCAGAAAGCTAAATCGATACTTGAAAATGTCACCCGGACTACACAGTCTTTTCAGTCCATTCAGGCAACTTTTGACTACATCATGGATAATAAGGGAGAGGGAATTCATGAAGAGAACAGGGGCGAAATCATCATGAAGGGTGAAAAGTACCAGTTGAAGCTCCCCCGGCTTGGCATGGAAGTTTACTGTGACGGAAAGAATGTTTGGTCCTACATGAAGGATGCCAATGAAGTAAGTATCACTTCCATCGAAGACGAATCGGCTGAAATGATGAACCCTTCCAGGTTGTTTACAATTTATGAGGAAGGATTCAATTACCGGTTTGTCGAAGAGACCTCTGCCGGCGGAAAACCGATATATGTGATTGATCTTTTCCCGCAAACGGGGGAGATGGAATATTCAAAAATACGGGTGCAGATCGATAAACAGCAGATGTTGATCAAGAGTGCGGAAATGGTTGGAAAGGAAGGAAATAATTATACGGTGCGGGTGAATAATTTAAAGACAAATGTTCCTGCCGATGACTCGTTGTTTATTTTTAATGCATCGAAATACCCGGGTGTGGAAACAGTTGACCTAAGATAAATTCATTTAGTTAATTTGCCTTCTGCCTCAACCGGTCTACCGTTGAAATTTCCATAAAGGTTGACCCGCCGCCAATACCGAAGCTGCCGCCTACGTAAACAACGGTGTCGTCTCCTTTTACTTTTTTGGCGTCGAGCAGGGCCTTCAGTGAGGAACGTACCATTTTAAACCGGTCCTTTTTGGGAACGATCAGACTGGCGCGAACCCCGTACGACAGCGAAAGCTGACGAACGACCCGCATATTGTAACATTGTGCATATACCGGATTGTCGCCCCGGAATGCTGCCAGGTAAAGCGCTGTTTTGCCTGTCAGCGTATTGGTTACAATTGCTGTAGTCTTCAATTCTCTTGAGGCCTGAATAGCTGCTTCGGCGAGGTAAGCCACTTCATTTTCGACAGAGGGAATCGTGATGTCATTCCGTTTATCTTTGTTGAACTCGATTTCTTTGGCAATACGGTGCATATATCGTACGGCTTCGACCGGATAAAGTCCATAAGCGGTTTCTCCGCTGAGCATGACGGCATCGACCCGTGAATAAATGGCACTGGCCACATCATTAACTTCTGCTCTTGTCGGACGGGGATTGTCAATCATGCTGTGGAGCATTTGCGTGGCAATGATCACGGGCTTTTTCCGCTGCACTGCCTTTTTGATCAACATTCGTTGTATGCCGGGGATCTTTTCGGCAGCGATTTCAATTCCAAGATCTCCGCGGGCAACCATGATCCCATAGGCATGATCAAGGATCTCATCAATGTTGCTGACTCCGTCCAGGTTTTCAATTTTCGCGATGATCTTCATCGGACTGTCGAAACGGTCGAGCAATTCCTGTACTTTGATCACATCCTCCTTGTCACGTACGAAGGAATGGGCAATGAAATCAACGTTATTTTTTGATGCAAATTCTATAAATTCCTCATCTTTTTGCGAGATCGGTGGTAAATGAACACTAAATCCGGGAGTATTCACGCTTTTTTTATTTTTGATGGTCCCGGGATTTTCAACTTTACACAATACAAAATCCTTCTCTTTTTTTATGACATCCAGCTCTATTTCTCCGTCGTCGATCATGATCTTACTCTCATCGGGGATTTCAATATGGAAATCAGGATAAGAAACCGTCAAAACAACCCTGTTCTCAAGGCTTTGCCTTATCAGCCCGGAAACTTCGATCAACTGTTCCCTTTTTACCGCGATCGGTTCTTCGACATGCGCGGTCCTGATTTCCGGACCTTTCGTATCGATCAGAATCCCAATCGTGTCTGAAACAGAGCGAATATTTTCGATGATCTTCAGCGCGCCTTCCGTGGTAATGTGTGCGGTATTTAAACGGGCCACATTTAATCCTTCCCTGAACAGAGCTTCGATAAATTCGGGCTCACACCTTTGATCTGAAATTGTGGCAACAATTTTTGTGTGTTTCATCTGGTTCGATAATAATGAGGGCTCGAAAATAGGGCTTTCGGATGATCTGTAAGGAAAGTAAAAGTTACCGTTCCTTTAAATAATCAGACACAAGAAGCAAAGCACCACACGCAACACAAAGGGAGCCATGGGACGGGGAAGGAAGTCCGGATGATTATTAACACTGCTGCCGGAAGTTATTCCTCCTGGTTCCTTAGAAAGCTTTCAATGCCTAAACGATAGGAGTCAAGTCCAAAACCCATGATGCTTCCTTTACATGCCGGTCCGATGATCGAGGTATGCCTGAAACTTTCCCTGGTCAGGATGTTGGAGATATGAACTTCCGCAACCGGCGTTTTGACAGCCGCAATCGCATCACGGATCGCAACGGAAGTATGCGTATAAGCCCCTGCATTCAAGACGATGCCGTCATATGTAAAACCAACTTCATGAATTTTATTTACAATTTCTCCTTCCACGTTGGATTGATAATACTCCAGGGTAATATCCGGATATTTGCCGGCTAACGTCCGGAGGTAAACTTCAAAGGAAATATCTCCGTAAATACTTTTCTCTCTTTTTCCTAACAAATTTAAATTTGGGCCATTGATTAACAATATTTTCATTTTTTTTGTATATTTGGAAAAAAACTAGTAACTTTCGCATTATTTCTACGTATTGATAATTATGTAATCTTGGGGAAGAAACTACTTTTCAATACGTCACCGACAAAACAAAATTTTATACGATCAAAAGTATTTAAATTGTTCTTAGAAAAAAACTAATTACTTTAATTATGAAATGGGAAGATAGTAAAAAAGGTTTTGAAACGTTTTTGAGGCTTGAAAAATCATTGTCTCAAAATTCGATTGCCGCCTACATTAATGACATCAATAAGCTGATGGCATTTTTGGACGAAAATTTTAAGAAACTGACTCCTGAAAAAGTTAGGATCAATCATCTGCGCGGGTTTATTGAATATATTAATGAAAGAGGGGTTTCTCCCCGGACACAGGCCCGTACAATTTCAGGTATCAAATCCTTCTTCAAATACCTGCTGATGGAAGGAAAAATTAACAGCGATCCTACGTCTTTACTGGAGTCACCTAAAATAGGGAGAAAACTTCCTGATGTGTTGACGATGGAAGAAATTGATCTGATCATTGACGGTGTTGATCTGTCCAAACCGGAAGGGCAGCGTAACAAAGCAATGCTTGAAACCCTCTATAGCTGCGGGTTGCGGGTTTCAGAGCTGGTTAACCTGAAAGTGACGAATCTCTTTTTTGATCAGGGCTTTATTAAAGTGGAGGGTAAGGCTGAGAAAGAAAGGCTGGTACCTGTCAGTTCCAAGGCCATTGAAGAAATTACCAAATACCTTCAGGGATATCGCAAATCGCTTAAAGTGGGCACGGACAGTGAAAATGTCCTTTTCCTGAACCGGCGGGGCAAAAAGTTAAGCCGTGTCATGATTTTCACCATCATCAAGAATTTGGCGGAAAAAGTCGGACTGAGTAAAAAAATCAGCCCGCATACCTTCCGGCATTCTTTTGCCACTCATCTTATCTCCGGGGGAGCCGATCTGAGAGCTGTACAGGAAATGCTTGGGCATGAGTCCATTCTGACCACAGAAATTTATACGCATCTTGATCGTGATTACCTGAAGAATACGATTACTCATTTTCATCCGCGTTCGTAACATGCTAATTTATTTTTGATTAATAATTTCTTAACATGTGCTGAAAATCATACGTCAGGTTTATTGCTTAGGAGACAGGGTGTTAATTGGCACCCTGTCTGTATTTTATGTGGAGCGGTGAGAAATAATGCTAATTTAAATTTGGTGATCCGACCCGATAGGGAAAAAAAATTATTTTTGTCCTTTAAGTATATGGTTTGTGGAAATTTTTAATTCATTAATTCGTGATTATGAAAAAATTAGATTTGTCCAGGTACGGGATCACCGACGTCAGGGAAATCGTTTATAACCCATCTTATGATCTTTTGTATGAAGAAGAGATTAATCCGGGTCTGGAAGGGTTCGAAAAAGGACAGGTGACTGAACTTGGAGCGGTAAACGTGATGACCGGGGTATTTACAGGTCGCTCTCCCAAAGATAAGTTCATTGTAAAAGATGAAACGACCAAA
>CAZOYZ010000134.1:0-11516 GCA_964584045.1 uncultured Prolixibacteraceae bacterium
CCTGAAAAGAATGTCCTTGCCCGCCTGTCATACCGCAATTCCAGGAACTCCGGTATCGTATAGATTTTATTTTTCATGTAATAAGGGAACAGGACGGCGCATCCAAAGCCGAGGGTAATCGCACAGGTTAGTTCCACTGATCCTGCAGAAAGACCATAACGGTACGCATCGCCCGAAAGTCCCACCAGATGTTCCGCCCCGATATTGGTCGCAAACAGCGATGCCCCGATTACAGGCCATTTGATCGCCCTTCCACCCAGAAAAAAGTTGGTACTGTTCTGCCCTGCTTTTTTAAGCCATGCCATGTATAAGCCAAAGGAAAGACTGCCTCCCATGATGATGATCAGCACGATCCAGTCAGGTAATGTGAGTGAAAGAGCCATTTATGATTAATTTACCATTTACTATTTACTATTTACCATTTACCATTTACCCACTTCACAGGGTTTCTGCTATTTTTTCCAGTCGTTGGATGCTTTGGATCATGGAGCGGACCGTGTGATAGTTGATCTTCCAGGAGTGTCCCATATGGGTCCAGATCGGTTTACCTTTCCGGCTCAGCAAAGGATACCATTCCCCCACCCCTTTGTTCACAAACTTGTCGAGGACAAAGCGATGGACATTTTTATATGCTTCCATGTATTTTTCATCGCCGAACATCAGGACGGCGTCGAGCATCCCGGTCAACACTTCAGCCTGCTGCCAGAACTCCTTTTCTTTATCGTACACACCGCCGGAATGCGGACCTTCCACGTATACTCCCCCGTAATCAAAGTCAATCCCGTTATTGACGGTGTGGTCGAATATTGTCCTGAACAGGCCGGAATACTTCTTCGGTTCACATTTCAAAATATCCAGGGCATGGATCAGCAGCCAGGCGAACTCGGCATTGTGTCCGTAGCAGGTGTTGTCGGTCGCATTTCCCTTCTGGCCCTCGGCCGAAAAACGGTCCCAACCCCAGATGATATCGAACTTAATTTGCGGAGCTACCGTCCAATCCTTGAAGAACTGCGGAATGCCTGTTTTATAGACCGGATGGATGATCCTGTTGATCAGCAGGTCGATGTCCTCCAGCAGTTTCCTGCGGTGTACTTCTTGTCCGGAGCACTCATAAAGGGTGGTGAAGGCTTCCATCAGATGCATATGCACATCGAGGGTTTTACGGTCACCTCCCTGGCTTCCCGGTCCGCATAATGTCCAGTCGCGGTGAAACATTTCCCAGTAACCGCCATACATGGAATCGACGCCGTATTTCTGAAGCAGATCAAACACCTTTTCGGCGTATTCAAGTCCGCGCCGGTCTCCGGTGGCCAGGGTATACTCACTGAGCGAATACATGGCAAAGCTGTGCCCGTAAATGATCTTCTGATCGATCTTCACGTTTCCCCTGCGATCCATCATCCAGTAAAAGCCGCCATATTCCGGATCCCACATCTTATTGATCAAAAAATCAAAGCCGTGTCTGGCCAGTTCAGCATAGCGGCCTTCTCCGTAACCGGCGCGATGGGCGGAGGAGATGGTATATAAACAGCGGGTCTGGGCGATCAGCGATTTCTCGTCTTCGCCCGAGTCATTCCCGTTTTTATCAAAATGAGTGAGGTAACCGCCGTTCACTTCATCCTTCATGCGGGACGTCCAAAACGGCAGGAGCTCATTCAGCAGATGATTTTCCGCTTCTCTTTTTAGTTCCAGTACTTCATTTTTATCCATAATGTTCAGTATCAAGTATCAAGACTTAAGGAAGTGATATTCTAGTATTCTAATATTCTAATATTCTAATATTCTAATCTTGTTTCAGTTCCTGGTAAAGCCCCAGTAAAAAATCACGGTTGTCGGCCGTCAGGTAGTGCATCTCTCCTCCCATACGGCTAAAGGTCTTGCAATAGCGCAGGTAATACGCCGGGTGATCCATTGGCGGCTCACCCGCATTTTGCCAGTCCCAGTCTGACTTGGCCAGATCCACGATCAGCATGTAATGATGATCGATACGTCTGCCTCTGAGGATTTCGATGTTCCGGGCCATCGACAGCGATTTTTCAAAGATCATCGGCGACATGACGGCTGAACCGACCGAAAGGTAAACGCCATTCTCCAGATGACTGACACTTTCCGCAAAACTCAGAAAATCGTTCAGCGCCACCCTGCCCAGTGCTGCACCATGATTCGCAGGATGCGTATAAATGATGTCATGCCCGATCATCGGGTGGCCGGTAAACGGAATCCCTTTTTCATAGGCAAAAGCCTGCGCCGAATACTTTTTAAACGGATGAGGGATTTGCAGGAATCCGGCTTTCAGGTCATATTTGCGGATCACACCGGCCAGATCGATCGCTGCTGCAGACCGGCCCGGATCAGTTTCCATCATGGCGGCAGCTTCGTGATATAACTCCTGAATCCCAGGAATAACGAGGCCTTCGCAAGAGATCATCCTTCCCACCGATTCACCGTAACCCAGTCCCTCATACGCACCGACGGCCAGGGCCAGGTTAATGTAAAGACCCGTTTCATCCCAGATCCCGAATTGGCCACGGTCAACATTTGCCTTCACATCCTCGCTCGATTTTCCCTGAAAGGCAAACTCCCAGTCATGGATAATTCCTGCGCCGTTAGTGGCTAAATGCGTTACCCATCCCTCGTCCATGAGGGCGATCAGGGTAGGCGACATCCCGTTCTTGATCGTATGAGCGCCGAAAGTCAACATCACCGGACGATGCTCCTCCCGGGCCATCCTGATCCGGTCAGCAGTGATCCGTATCAGCCTCCACGCGTCTTCCGAAAGGTTCTTCGGAGCACGGGTGACCGGAATATGGTCTTTCTCAATGAATACCTTGTTTTTCCGGTCGCTCAGCTTTTTAATATCCAGCAAGTCGCGGTCCAGTTTCGGATATGGCATATTTTTAGATCTTCAGATTTTCAGATTCTCGGATTTTCAGATTACCGGATTACCGGATTCTCAGACAAAAAGACATCAGGCAAGGATATTCAAAAAATTCAACAGCCGGTCCATTTGTGAAAAATCGGGAATAACGAGATCCGCTCCGGCCTTGATCAGCCGTGTCCGTTTCCGTTCGTTCAGTCCAAACCGTCTCAGTTCATTGCTCGCAACCCCTACGGTTAGTCCGCCCTTTTTCCGGGTCTCCCTGATCTCGACAGGACCATCGCCAAAGGTAATCACCTGGTCGAAAGCAGCATCCCCGATCGAGTCAAGGATCCTGTCCAACACCATTTTTTTGGCTTCCTTGTTAATGTCGCCTACAGCCCCGTAGATCCGTCCTTCAAACAGATGCGCATAGCCCATGACCCGGGCTTCATTCCTCACGTCTTCTTCGTCCGTGCCGCTGGCCAGATAAAGTCTGACACCCGCATCCTCTAATTTCTGCAAAAAGGGAATGGCATTTTTAACGGACAGATCTTCCCTCGACAGTTCACCCCGTTTCAGTTTCTCTTCCCTTTCCCTTACCATTTTCAGCAATTCCTCATTGTAGATTTGCTTATAACCAAATTCATCCAGTATCCGGTCTTCTGGGACAATCCCGAATTCCCGGATCAGGTCGAGCAACCCCTTCATCTGGACCAACGTCTGAATGCCTGTGGTTCGGTCGATGAACTCATTGACCCTGGTCTGCACTTTCCTGAAAAGCGCTTCGTCTGCCTGTTTGAACTGATCGCCCAAAATTGCTTTGATCATCATAGGAGCCATGATCAGTTCCCATCCTTCGCGAAGAGTTGAAAGGGTTCCGTCATGGTCAAAAATGGCATGACGAATCTTTAAGTTTTTCTTCCAGTGATGAACAATTTCAATTTCAGAATCAGGAAGATATGAAGCCATACGGACATTTTCCGCCAGCTCGGGAGACTCGATGTATTCCGCGGTCGCTCCCAGTTGCAGGATCTCATCAGGAGAAGCTGTTCCGGTTTGAAACAGCTTTTGCACGGTCACACCGGCGACGAGCGATCCCAGTTCCGCCGCGACCGGCATGGGGTATCCGGCAGCCAAAGCCGATGCAGCTCCGGCCAGATAGCTGTCGCCGGCGCCCACCGAATCGATCCTGGACGTGATCAGCAGTCCCCTGATCTCTGAAACCCCGTTCTCATCGGCAATCAGCGAACCCCGGCTTCCACGGGTGATGAACAGGGGCTTTTGAAAACGTTGATACAGGGTGCGGGCCGCGTCCAGCGCCTCCTGACGTGAAACAGGCTCATCCGGTCCTCGCTGAATTCCGCAAAGACGAACGGCTTCAAGATCGTTCAGCTTCCGGCACGATCCCGCATAAAAGTCGCTGAAATCACGGCTGTCGACGATGAAAATCTTGTCAGGGTGATTTTGAATGACCCGAACGATCCCGTTCCGGAGATATTCCGTGTGGATCCCCGAAGGCACCTGCTGATTTATGATGACCACATCGGCCTCACCGGCCAGCTCATCCAGAATTTCAATCAGACGGTCTGCTGTCTTTTCTGAAAGCCGGTTAAAGTTACCGAAGTCAATCCGGCCTTCTTCCCGGTCTTCCACACAGGGTTTAACATAGACGTGCGTGGACCAGTTTTCATCCTGCCGAAGCATATGATCGGTACGAATACCGGAGCGATTCATGATCCTGATCAATTCGGGGCCAAACGGATCCGGGCCGGTCACGCCGATTGCCCGGATATCTTTTACACCCATTGCCGCGAGATTGTTGGTCACGTTCCCGGCGCCTCCGGGCGAGTAACGTTGCTCACGCACCGGCCTTGTTGCCAGTCCCGTTTCGATGGAGATCTCACTTTTTGATTCATCGATGAACCAGTAGGCATCCAGGCAGAAATCGCCCAGCACCGCAATTTTTACATGACCTATATCGTCCAGTAACGTTTGAATTTGTTCCTCTTTCATGTCGGTATCAATCATCTTTTTAAACTACTTTTTAACCGATCTCAAGATAAACCCGATATCGATCAGAGCCGGATTGCTGACCTCCGCAATCTCCCGGATCATTAACGGGACACCTTGTTTTGACTCACGAACAATGATACCCACAGAATATACAACATGCACACGGCAATGACTGATATACTGATAAGAGGTCCAAACGTAGCACTGATAAATCCCATGACCAATGGGATTACTGCGCCACCCGACACGGCCATAATAAGCAACCCTGAAATTTCATTGGCGCGTTCCGGCATATGATCCAGTGTCAATGAAAAAATGATCGGGAACATGTTGCCTATCGCCAGCCCGGTCACGAATATGGATGCAAAAGCGATTGTACTTCCCGGGGCCAGGAATATCCCTGATACCCCGACAAGCGACAAAAGGGCAATCAGCAAAAGGAGAAGACGCGGCTTCATCCAGTTTAAGATGATCGCTCCCAAAAAACGGGCGACTGTCTCGCCGGCAAAAAACAGGCTGATTCCAATGGCAGCTTTTTCAAGTGTCAATCCGTACCTGGCAGTGAGAATATTCGTAATGTTCGTATTGATAGCCACCTCGGAGCCAACGATCAGGAAGATCGACAGAGCCATGAATGCGATAAAACGATTCTTAAGCAGGCCAAAACAGGAGGTGAAAGATGCCGGCTTACGCTCAGGTTTCGATTCCGCAATCGACGTCATTGAGAGCCAAAATGCTGAAAGCAGGGAAGTAATTCCATAAACAGCAAATACCAGTTTCCAATCGCCAAAATTTTTAGCCAGAAATGTGGCGATAAGGGGTCCTGAAAAGGAGATGATTGCTTTTATGAACTGCGATGTGCTCATGTTGCTGGCGAGCTTCTCGGGTGGAGTAACATCCTGTAACAGCGGGTTTGCCGAAACCTGAATGATCGTATTTCCGATACCAAGAAGGATGAAGGAAGCAAACATCATCGTAAACGAGTAATGGATAAACGGCAATCCCAGACCTACGGCCTGGATCACCATACCTGCATTCAGCATATTCCTTTTGCCGATCTTGTCCTGTAAAACACCGGCAGGAACTGAAAGTACAAAGAACCACAGCAGCACCATCATCGGCAAAAACTGAACAATAAAATTTGACAATTCAAAGTCTTGCTTCACATACCCGGTAGCGACTCCAATGATGTCAACAAATCCCATGACAATAAAAGACATGAAAACAGGTAATGTCTTCTTTAGTCCAAATTTTGATCGATTCATAATTTCAGGATCTTTAGCTTGTTATTGATTATTCGATATTCGATATTGGTTATTGATAAATATCCTCCCCGGTCAGCCGATCGCTTCTTCCAGCAGATCGACCTCCCGGATACCCCCTGATTTTCCGGATATCCGGAGGGTTTTAATTTCGAAAGGATTGAAATTCCCTTTCCACCGGGTTCGGGCAAAACCCAGATCAAGCGCGGCTGCTGTGCGGGTGCCGGTTGTCTCGACGCAACGAACGATCACGTCGTCGCCATCCTCCGATCGTTTCACGGCCGTCACGATCACACCGGGTTGGTCAACGGCAAGAAACGAACCTGATTTTGGCATGGATCCGCCGTGGATACCCTGATAAATAGCCAGCGGTCCGGCACTGAATTCCTCCGCGATCCGCGGGATCTTATTCTCCTTCCATGTTCCCTGATGCGGAACCAGCAGCAGACGGAAAGTCTGAATACCCTGATCCATCCACAGGTGTTCTGCATGCATATCCAGCACCTTTGGATTGTGGTGAGCATAGACCGCAGAACGGACGACTGAGATCCGCATATCATTCTCCCTGATGTCATAACCGTATTTGGCGTCGTTGATCACCGACAACCCACAGGTGATCCCATCCCGTGTTCCCGTCACATCGATCCATCGTTGTCCCGGGTCTTCGTTCCCGTTGGCCTCCCGGACCATATATCCGTAAGGAGTTTCGTAAGTCGCTACCGGAGAGGCGGTATTGACTGGAAATGATAACTTCATCATTTTGAGATGCTCATGCCAGTCGAGTGTAACCTTTGCTTCAAGATTACGGGAACCTGCATACAGTATCCAGTCTATCGTTAAAACCGATGATCCGTAACGGGAAACGGCACGGACAGTCGCTCTCAGCGGACCATTTTCCAGCACTTTAAATTCTGCATTTCCGAATACGCCGACCTCCTGACTGAACGTTTTGATGTCATGGCTCCAGGTGTCGCTTGGATCATCGATGACAACCGCCCGGCAGGCTGCCTGGTCACCTGCAAACACTTCTCTTTTTGCCTGCTTATCAAAAATACCGGGGAATCCATCTTTGGAAAAGTGAACACGTACAAATTCATTTTCCATCATCTTGTTTTCAGCTTTCACGGCAGTCGCGGGGCGGGACATTTCACCATCCCTCAGCCTCAGCTGGCGATAACCCATAGGGGGAAGCGATGATTGGATAATCAGTTTTTTGCGGCTTCCTGCTTCTGTTGAACCGGCCGTCCATTGGTGAAGCAGCGAATTTCCCTTTTCATCCTCCACCCTGGATGACGGATGTGCGCTGCCCCAGTTAAAATCATATTCTATATTCCCGGTAACCTCCCAGGCATGCGGATTGAATACGACCAGATACTGGGAATCAGGATCTTCGGCCGCCACCTGCCATTCCAGCTTTTGCAGGGACATATAAGCCGCCTGATGTGCGGTATCCATGGCAAATCCATAACCTTCCTTCGCAGTTTGGGAGTGTTCATATAACGATGTGCCTGCAAGGCTGTCGTGAAACTGAAGCAGGAGAACCCGCTGCCAGGCTTTCGTCAGCTCTTCGCGGGGATAATTGGCACTCCAGGCCAATGCGCCGACCGCAGCTATTTTTTCGGCAGTGACCAGGGCTGTTTCCGAGTGCCGGTTGCCCTTCTTGATCTCCGATTCAGCAGTGTAACATCCGACCGCATGATGCTGCAGATCATCTTTCACCACCGGAAGATCCAGGCCTTCAGGGATTTCGCTGAAATATCTTTCCGGGGTGCTGTAGAAAACTTCGGGTGCACCTTTTTCAGTTTTTAACTCTTCAATAGAGCGGATATTCTCCTTTGTTGCCCCTCCTCCATGATCGCCGGCGCCAAAATAATACATGAAACTTTTTACGGGCTGATCGTTCAGTTGCGGGAGGATTTTTTCAAGACGGGAACGTACATTCCCGCTGTCATTATAACTCTGTTGGATCCTGTAGGTCAGAATTTTTGTGCCGTCTGCCCCTTCCCACCGGAAAAGATCGGCAGGCAATTCCTTTTCATGAGGACCCGGCCGCATAAAGATATAGCGATCCATCCCCTGTTTTTTGATGATCTGAGGCAGTGTTCCGGTATGCCCGAAGGAATCAGGATTAAAGGCAATGGTGGCTTTACGGCCCAAAAGCTTTTGGAAGGTGCGCTGTCCGTACAATCCCTGCCTGACCATGGCTTCGCCGCCAGGAATATTGACGTCCGGTTCCACCCACCATCCGCCCATGATGTTCCACCGGCCTTCATCGACCCGTTTACGGATCTCTTTGATCATGGCCGGATCATTTTCGGCTACCCATTGGTAGAACTGTGCGGAACTGGCAATGAAACAAAAACCCGGAGTTTCATTCATCCGGTCCAAAGCCGACCGGAAGGTGCTGTGCACCACCGATACTCCTTCTGTCCAGGGCCACAACCAGACCGGATCAATATGGGCATGACCGATCATATGAAACTTAAAGCCGGCAGCGCCGTCCGGCCAATAAGCGAGCTGCTTCAAATCGCCGGCCAGAATACCGGGAACGGATGAAAGGGTCAGCAATGCAGCACCGCCGGAAGTACGGCGAATAAACGTCCTTCTTGTTATCTGATTCTTTTTCTTCATGTGATATCTGTTTAGGTTTGATTAGTTAACTCTAAAAGAAATGACTCTCTACCATCCGGCAGAGCACGTGATAGACCGGCAACTGCAATTCCTGCACCTGTGCGGTGTTTTTCCCGGGCACATTGATCAGGATGTCGCAATAAGCCTTCATTTTCCCTCCGCTTTCGCCTGTCAGCCCGATGACCGTCAGTCCTTTCGCTTTTGCAGTGATCACTGCGTCAATCACATTGCGCGAATTACCGGAAGTGCTGAGCGCGATCAGAATATCTCCCTTATTCCCGTAACCGAGCACCTGCTGGGCAAAGACCAGATCAGCACCATTGTCATTGGCCACCGCAGTAATCAGCGCCTGATGCGCAGTGAGAGAAACAGCCGGCAATGCCTGCTGAAGCTTTTCGGCCAGATAGGTCCCGCGTTCATGATCAATCGCTGCCAGCCGGTCTTTGAAGGGCTGGTCAAGAGGACGCATCCGCTCGAAACCTTTCATCAGTTCACCGACAATGTGGTCGGAATCCGAACAGCTTCCGCCGTTCCCGCAAACCAGGACCTTATTCCCGCTGCCGTAACAGGTAATCAGGCTCTCTGCAGCACTGAGGATCGTCTCTTTCAACTGCAACAGCTGATGAAATCTCCCCGTCACTTCATTCAAAATATCTTGCATGTTCCGGAAGTTAAAATTTATCCTGATATAAGGCTACGCACAGTGCCGCGTAATCGCCGATCGAGTCACCCAGTTCGGCAGGCTTGATACGACATACCCCCAGTGCCGAAGGGATAGCTTCCCGCTCCAGCACAGGATCGATCAGTGTTTTGAAAAGCGCTTCATTACGGGCATAAATGCTGCCGATCACGATGCACTCCGGGTTCAGAATATCGATCAGGATCGAAAGGCCCAACCCCAGATAGCCGGCCGAAATGCCAATGATCTCACCAGCTACCGGATCTCCGGCCTGCGCCGCGAGAGCGACCATCTTTGCATCTACTTCCGGGATCATCTCCGGCGAAGGACAAAATCCGACAGATTCCCCGTTTTTTAGTCTGGCAGACACGACCGATCTGGCCAGTTGTGCGATCCCGCCGCCGCTGCAAAATCCTTCGAACGATCCGGCTTTTCCAAAACCTACAGGCCCGTCGGCAGCCAGGCGGATGTGTCCCACTTCGCCACCAAGATCATTGGTCCCGCTATATAATTTGCCATCCAGGATCAAACCGGCCCCCATTCCTGTACCGAAGGTCAGAAAGATCATGTTACTTGTCCCTTTTCCGGCGCCCATCATCCATTCAGCCAGCGCACAGGCATTCGCGTCGTTCTGAACGGCCGTTTTCACACCGTATTTTTTTGTAAAAATGTCAACGATCGGTACCTCGTCCCACCCGGGAAGATTGGGCGGAGAGTAGATCATCCCCTTTTTTGAATCGAGCGGACCGCCACAACTGATGCCGATCCGTTTCAAATTCCCGTCAGGGAAATCCTTTAAAATTAGATCAATATGCTGTTGAAATTCAGCAACGATAGTCTGCCATCCGCGTTCGACGCGGGTTTCAAAAAAAATCTTTCTTTTGATCGTAAAGGTAGAATCCCCCAGGACTACCGCACATTTGGTACCGCCAATATCGATACCTAAAAAGAGATCTGTGGAATTTTCGGACATATTATTATTGTTAATACTAAATCGATTTAGCAAAAATAATTATTTTTCATGAACCACACGATTTGCGAACAATAAATTCTGTTTTAAGCAAGATCTTTTCAGGAGTCCGTTCCGCCTCCGGATGAGCAAGGTCATTCAGAAGAATGCGGACGGCTGTCTGTCCCATTTTCCTGATCGGCTGCGCAACTACGGTAACCGGGCTCACACAGATTTTATAGGCGTCGGCATTATCAAAACTGACCACCGCGATCTCCTCAGGTATTTTCAGTCCCATCCCTGTGATGCATTCGATACCCATGACGCCGATCTTACTGGTCGAGAACAGGATGGCGTCTGCCTTTAAATGGGATCTGTCGCCTGCCAGTTCCCTGATGGCATGATCCACATCTTTGTTGTCGTGTGAAAACGGCAAAATCCGGATCAGATTTTCATCGACTTTAATCCCACTGTCGGCCAATGCCTGTTTATAGCCTTCGGTACGATCCTTCATCGTGATAAGTCCGAGATTCAGGGTGATGTTGGCAATCTTTTTTCTGCCCAGCCTGATCAGGTGTCTGGTAGCCTCGTAGGCAGCCCTAAAATTATCGACGATAATATAGTTGCTTTCAATTTCCGGGAAGCAACGGTCGATCAGCACATAGGGTACATGTCCGTTCGAGAGGGCGCGGATCTGGTCTTCACTGTTCACCGGCGGTGAGATAATAAACCCGTCAACCTGATTTTGCTGAAGCATGGCAATTTGCTGCTTCGATTTTTCCGCGTTCTCGTCCGAGCTGCAAAAGATCACCCGGTAGCCATGCAAAGCTGCTTCCTGTTCGATCTCACGTCCCAGTTTACCAAAGAAGGGATTGGCAATATCCGCGATGATCAATCCGATCATATTGGTTTTTCCTGTACGTAATCCCTGCGCGATCCGGTTAGGCTGATAATTCATCTCCCTGGCCACATCCATGACCTTTTTGCAGATCTCGTCACTGATCCGGAATTCTTTCGCCCTGCCATTCAGGACAAAAGACACCAGGGTCTTGGAAACCCCTACCCGTTTGGCAATATCGCTTAAAGAGGTTCGTTTCATCATTTTTAGTATCAAGTATCAAG